>NZ_JBKBOV010000006.1:0-157225 GCF_046293535.1 Massilia sp.
GCGCAACAGTCGGGTAAAACCTGTCGAGCGCATCAGTCCTCCTGACAATCGGGGTGCAGGTTGGACATCCGCTCAGCTCAACAGTTCAATTTCTACACTTAGCGAGAACAGCGCCTTTTTTTTGTTTTTCGCAAGCCGGGATGCGCCCGGCATAGCCGATTGTCACCTTCTTCTCGCCCGCCATCTGGCCGCGCAGCTCGGCTTTTTATCCTATAAATCAGGTACTTATCGATGAGCTGGAAAGGTTTTATCAGCACCTTTTTACTCTGTCCCTAATTAATCGATGGTTCAAAAAATTGCCAAACAATTCGACTCTGACCCTAATTGTTTTTGTTTACGTTTGTGTTGCATTGCACTATTCTCGATTTTCAACCTAGATAAAGCTGTGGAGATTGCCTCATGATTGCCCAAGGTTTGTACGATCCCGCCAATGAACACGATGCCTGCGGCGTCGGTTTCATCGCCCATATCAAGGGCAACAAGAGCCACTCGATCATCGAGCAGGGCCTGCAGATCCTGAAGAACCTCGACCACCGCGGCGCGGTCGGCGCCGATCCGCTGATGGGCGACGGCGCCGGCATCCTGATCCAGATCCCGGACCAGTACTTCCGCGACGAAATGGCCAAGCAGGGCGTGGAACTGCCGCCGCCCGGCGAATACGGCGTCGGCATGGTGTTCCTGCCGAAGGAGCACGCCTCGCGCATCGCCTGCGAACAGGAAATCGAACGGGCCGTGCGCATCGAAGGGCAGGTGGTGCTCGGCTGGCGCAACGTGCCGGTCGACGAGACCATGCCGATGTCGCCCTTCGTGAAAGCGAAAGAGCCGGTGATCCGCCAGATCTTCATCGGCCGCGGTCCAGACATCATGGTGACCGATGCGCTCGAGCGCAAGCTCTACGTGATCCGCAAATCGTCCGGCCACGCGATCCAGGCCCTGAAACTCCTGCATGGCAAGGAGTTCTTCGTGCCCTCGATGTCGGCCCGTACCATCGTCTATAAAGGCCTGCTGCTGGCCGATCAGGTCGGCGTCTACTACAAGGACCTGCAGGATCCGCGCTGCATCTCGGCCCTGTCCCTGGTGCACCAGCGCTTCTCCACCAACACCTTCCCGGAATGGCCGTTGGCCCACCCCTACCGCATGATCGCGCACAACGGCGAGATCAACACCGTCAAGGGCAATTTCAACTGGACCCGCGCCCGCGAAGGCATGCTGAAATCCGCCGTGCTGGGCGAGGACCTGGGTAAACTCTTCCCGCTGATCTATGAAGGCCAATCCGACACCGCCTGCTTCGACAACGCGCTCGAACTGCTGGTGATGGCCGGCTACCCGGTGGCCCAGGCGATGATGATGATGATCCCGGAAGCCTGGGAAAACCACACGTCGATGGACGACAACCGCCGCGCCTTCTACGAATACCACGCCGCGATGATGGAACCCTGGGACGGCCCCGCCGCCATGGCCTTCACCGACGGCCGCCACATCGGCGGCACCCTGGACCGCAACGGCCTGCGCCCGGCGCGCTACGTCATCACCGAAGACGACCTGGTCGTCATGGCTTCCGAGTCCGGCGTGCTGCCGATTCCCGAATCGCGCATCGTCAAGAAATGGCGCCTCCAACCGGGCAAGATGTTCCTGATCGACCTGGAAGCCGGCCGCATCATCGACGACAAGGAGCTCAAGGACACCTACTCGAACGCCAAGCCGTATAAAGCCTGGATCAAGTCGGTGCGCATCAAGCTCAACGAAATCAAGCTGTCGGAATCGCAACTGGCCCAGCACCGCGCCAAGGATGCCCAGGGCGAAAAGGCCGCGATTCCGCTGCTGGACCGCCAGCAGGCCTTCGGCTACACCCAGGAAGACCTGAAGTTCCTGATGGCGCCGATGGCGGTGCTGGGCGAGGAAGCCACTGGCTCGATGGGCAACGACTCGCCGCTGGCGGTGATGTCGAACAAGCTCAAACCTTTGTATAACTACTTTAAACAATTGTTTGCGCAAGTGACCAACCCGCCGATCGACCCGATCCGCGAAAGCATGGTCATGTCGCTGGTCTCCTTTATTGGTCCGAAGCCGAACCTGCTGGACACCAACAACGTCAACCCGCCGATGCGCCTGGAAGTGTCGCAGCCGATCCTCGGCTTCGACGACATGGCGCGCCTGCGCGCCATCAGCCTGCACACCGGGGGCAAGTTCAAGTCGTACGAGCTGAACATCTGCTATCCGGTCGCCTGGGGCAAGGAAGGCATCGAAGCCTGCCTGGCCTCGCTGTGCGCGGAAGCCGTGGATGCGGTCAAGTCGGGCCACAACATCCTGATTATCTCGGACCGCGCCATGTCGCTTGAGCAGGTCGCGATTCCCGCGCTGCTGGCCACCTCGACCATCCACCAGCACCTGGTGGGACGCGGCCTGCGCGCCTCCACCGGCCTGGTGGTCGAAACCGGCTCGGCCCGCGAGACCCACCACTTCGCCCTGCTGGCCGGCTACGGCGCGGAAGCCGTGCACCCTTACCTGGCCCTGGAAACGCTCAGCGATCTGGCGCACAACCTGCCGCACGAGATGGACGCCGACAAGGCGATCACCAACTACACCAAGGCGGTGGGCAAAGGCCTGATGAAGGTGATGTCGAAGATGGGCATCTCCACCTACATGTCGTATTGCGGCGCGCAGATCTTCGAAGCCGTGGGCCTGAACAAGTCGCTGGTCGACAAGTACTTCCGCGGCACCTCCTCGACCGTCGAGGGCATCGGCCTGTTCGAAGTGGCGGAAGAGGCGCTGCGCCTGCATGCGCTCGCCTTCGGCAACGATCCGGTGCTGGCCAATGCGCTCGACACCGGCGGCGAATACGCCTTCCGCGTGCGCGGCGAAGACCACCTGTGGACCCCGGACGCGATCGCCAAACTGCAGCATTCGACCCGCGCCAACAATTTCAGCACCTACAAGGAATACGCGCAGATCATCAACGACCAGAGCCGCCGCCACCTGACCCTGCGCGGCCTGTTCGAGTTCAAGATCGATCCGTCGAAAGCGATCCCGCTGGAAGAAGTCGAGCCGGCCAAGGAAATCGTCAAGCGTTTCGCTACCGGCGCGATGTCGCTCGGTTCGATCAGCACCGAAGCCCACGCCACGCTGGCCATCGCCATGAACCGCATCGGCGGCAAATCGAACACCGGCGAAGGCGGCGAAGACCCGCGCCGCTACATGGGCGAGTTCAAGGGCATCCGCATCGCCAAGGGTGAATCCCTGGCCTCGATCCTGGGCGCGGACCGCGTGGTGGCCGATATCCCGCTGGAAGAGGGCGACTCGCTGCGTTCGAAGATCAAGCAGGTGGCCTCGGGCCGCTTCGGCGTCTCCGCCGAATACCTGGCATCGGCCGACCAGATCCAGATCAAGATGGCGCAAGGCGCGAAGCCGGGCGAAGGCGGCCAGCTGCCGGGCCACAAGGTGTCCGAATACATCGCGTCGCTGCGGGTCTCGGTGCCGGGCGTGGGCCTGATCTCGCCGCCGCCGCACCACGACATCTATTCGATCGAAGACCTGGCGCAGCTGATCCACGACCTGAAGAACGTGAATCCGAACGCCTCGATCTCGGTGAAGCTGGTATCGGAAGTCGGCATCGGCACCGTCGCCGCGGGCGTTTCCAAGGCCAAGGCCGACCACGTGGTGGTCGCCGGCCACGACGGCGGCACCGGCGCTTCGCCGCTGTCCTCGGTCAAGCACGCCGGCACCCCGTGGGAGCTGGGCCTGGCCGAAACCCAGCAAACCCTGGTGCTCAACGGCCTGCGCAGCCGCATTCGCGTTCAAGCAGATGGCCAGATGCGTACCGGCCGCGACGTGGTCGTGGCTGCCATGCTGGGCGCCGACGAAATCGGTTTTGCGACCGCACCGCTGGTGGTCGAAGGCTGCATCATGATGCGCAAGTGCCACCTGAATACCTGCCCAGTCGGGGTCGCGACCCAGGACCCGGTCCTGCGCGCCAAGTTCCAGGGTAAACCGGAGCACGTGGTGAACTACTTCTTCTTCGTCGCAGAAGAAGCGCGCCAGATCATGGCGCAGCTGGGCATCCGCAGCTACGACGAACTGATCGGCCGCACCGACCTGCTCGACAAGGCACGCGCCGTCCAGCACTGGAAGGCGCAGGGCCTGGACTTCTCGAACATCTTCTACCAGCCGAAGACCGATTCGCCGCGCGCGCTGTTCCACACCGACGGCCAGGACCATGGCCTGGACAAGGCCCTCGACCACAAGCTGATCGCCCAGGCCAAGGCCGCGCTGGAGAAGGGCGAGCGGGTCTCCTTCATCTCGCCGGTGCGGAACCTGAACCGCACCGTGGGCACCATGCTGTCGGGCGAGGTGGCCAAGCGCTACGGCCACGCCGGCCTGCCGGACGACACCATCCACATCCAGCTGCAGGGCACCGCGGGCCAGTCGGCCGCGGCCTTCCTGGCCGCCGGCATCACGATCGACCTGGTGGGCGAGGGCAACGACTACGTCGGCAAGGGCCTGTCGGGCGGCCGCATCATCGTGCGCCCGAACACCGAGTTCCGCGGCTGGGCGGTGGACAACATCATCGTCGGCAACACCGTGCTGTACGGCGCAATCTCCGGCGAAGCCTTCTTCAACGGCGTGGCCGGCGAGCGCTTCGCGGTGCGTAACTCGGGCGCCACCGCGGTGGTCGAGGGCTGCGGCGACCACGGTTGCGAATACATGACCGGCGGCACCGTCGTGGTGCTGGGCGAGACCGGCCGCAACTTCGCGGCGGGCATGTCGGGCGGCGTCGCCTACGTGTACGACCCGAAGGGCGAGTTCGAAGGCAAGTGCAATACCACCATGGTGAACCTGGAGCCGGTGCTTACCACCAAGCAGCAGGGCCAGGGTGGCCAGGCCGGCTGGCACAGCCAGACCCGGGGCGGCGAGCGCGAATCGGATGAGGTCATCCTGCGCCGCCTGATCGAGCGCCACTTCAAGCACACGGGGTCGACCCGCGCGCGCAACCTGCTGGACGACTGGGCCAACAGCCGCGGCAAGTTCGTGAAGGTCTTCCCGACCGACTACAAGCGCGCGCTCGAGGAGATGCACAACTCGAGCATGGAAGAGGCGAACGACAAGATCGAGCTGGCGGCTTAATCGACACACTCAAACAACGTCGTCCCGGCGAAGGCCGGGACCCAAGTTCTGCGTGCGCTGACGATACGCGAGCAAACTTGGATCCCCGCCTGCGCGGGGATGACGGCGGAGAAGTTAAAGGCGACTCCACCGACAAAAGGAAAACAACGTGGGCAAAATTACCGGCTTCATGGAATTCGAACGGCAGGAAGAGGGCCACCTCGAGCCTACCGAGCGCGTCAAGAACTACAAGGAATTCGTGCTGACCCTGACCGACGGCCAGGCCAAGGTGCAGGGCGCACGCTGCATGGATTGCGGCATCCCCTTCTGCAACACGGGCTGCCCGGTCAACAACCAGATTCCGGACTGGAACGACCTGGTCTACCACGGCAACTACCGTGCGGCCGTCGAGAACCTCCATTCGACCAACAACTTCCCCGAGTTCACAGGCCGCATCTGCCCGGCACCCTGCGAGTCGGCCTGCACGCTCGGTATCAACGACGACCCGGTCGGCATCAAGTCGATCGAGCGCAAGATCGCCGACAGCGGCTGGGAGCACGGCTGGATCGTGCCACAGCCCTCAAGCACCAAAACCGGCAGGAAGGTCGCCGTGGTCGGCTCCGGCCCCGCGGGCCTGGCCGCCGCCCAGCAGCTGGCGCGCGTCGGCCACGACGTGACCGTGTTCGAGAAGAGCGACCGCATCGGCGGCCTGCTGCGCTACGGCATCCCCGACTTCAAGATGGAGAAGGACCTGATCGACCGCCGCGTCGAGCAGATGAAGGCGGAAGGCGTGGTCTTCCGCACCAGCGTCCTGATCGGCAAGGACTTCCCGGCCACGGTCAGCAACATGGCGCGCGACACCATCTTCCCGGAAGACCTGGAGAAGGAATTCGACGCGATCGTCCTGGCCGGCGGCGCCGAGCAGCCGCGCGACCTGCCTGTCCCGGGGCGTGAGCTGAAGGGCGTGCATTTCGCGATGGACTTCCTGCCGCAGCAGAACCGGGTGAATGCCGGCGACAAGCTGAAGGACCAGATCAAGGCGACGGGCAAGCACGTGGTCGTGATCGGCGGCGGCGACACCGGTTCCGACTGCGTGGGCACCTCGAACCGTCACGGGGCCGCGTCCGTGACGCAGTTCGAACTGATGCCGATGCCGCCGGAGCAGGAAAACAAGCCGCTGGTCTGGCCCTATTGGCCAACCCGCCTGCGCACCTCGTCCTCGCATGAGGAAGGCTGCCAGCGCGACTGGGCGGTGGCGACCAAGCGCCTGGAAGGCAAGGGCGGCAAGGTCGAAAAGCTGGTGGCCTGCCGCGTCGAATGGAAGGACGGCAAGATGGTCGAGGTGCCGGATTCTGAATTCGAGATGAAGGCCGACCTGGTGTTCCTGGCGATGGGCTTCGTCTCGCCGGTGCAGAACGTGCTGGAAGCCTTCGGCGTGCAGAAGGATGCGCGCGGCAATGCCCGCGCCGCCACCGAGGGCGAGCGTTCCTACCAGACCTCGGTGCCGAAAGTCTTCGCCGCCGGCGACATGCGCCGCGGCCAGTCGCTGGTCGTGTGGGCCATCCGCGAAGGCCGCCAGTGCGCACGCGCCGTCGATGAATTCCTGATGGGCAGTTCGGTGTTGCCGCGCTAAGGGCGCGACACCGGGACAAAGGCGGCTTCGGCCGCCTTTTTTTGTCCTCTCCGGAGTACTGTGGACAAGGTCCAACAGCTATCCGGTATTTACCTCTTACCTACACACTTATGTGCGCGTCCGCACGACAAGGGGGCGGTGAGCGTCCGTACGCTAAGGCTTATTGCAGCGCATCACAGAACGTGAAGATGACATGCATATACAAAAATACATTCGCAAATGTATGCTTGGATGTCCACCCGCATTCATTGCTATAATTTGACAAGTGGTCGCTTGCTAGAGATGCATATCTCTTAAAAAACAGTGCCTTAGACGCAGAAATATCTGACCGACGAGTTATTTTTCTTGCATCGTCACCGCGAACGAGCCTCAGGGACTGGGCCAGCTCAAGCGGGGCTTAAGCTTTCTGCACTACAATAACGGATTACCCAAAAATCAAACACGCTGTGTCCAACCTAGTTGAAATCCGCGATCTGCACTTTGCGTACGGAGAGCGTTCCATCCTGTCGAACCTGCGCATGGACTTTCCGCGCGGCAAGCTCGTGGCCGTCATGGGCGGCTCGGGCTGTGGCAAGACCACGGTCCTGCGCCTGATCGGCGGCCAGATCCGCCCGCAGCGCGGCGAGGTACGCGTGGGCGGCGAAGTCGTGCATCAGCTCAATACCGAGGGCCTGTACCGCCTGCGCCGCCGCATGGGCATGCTGTTCCAGTTCGGCGCGCTGTTCACCGACCTGTCGGTGTTCGACAACGTCGCCTTCCCGCTGCGCGAGCATACCGACCTGCCCGAAGAAGTGATCCGCGACCTGGTCCTGATGAAACTCAACGCCGTGGGCCTGCGCAACGCCCACCGCCTGAAACCGGCCGAGATCTCGGGCGGCATGGCGCGCCGCGTGGCCGTCGCCCGCGCCGTCGCGCTCGACCCCGAACTGATCATGTACGACGAGCCCTTCGCCGGCCTCGACCCGATCTCGATGGGCGTTACCGCCAACCTGATCCGCAACCTGAACGACGCCCTCGGCTCGACCTCGATCCTGGTCTCGCACGACGTGCACGAGTGCTTCGCGATCGCCGACTACGTATACTTCATGTCGGCAGGCAAGATCGTTGCCGAAGGCACGCCGGCCGAGCTGCGCGTCTCGGAAGACCCGTACGTGAAGCAGTTCGTGAATGCCGCGCCGGACGGCCCGGTGCCCTTCCATTATCCGGGCAAGTCGCTGGCCGAGGACCTCGGCCTGGGAGGCGTGCGCAAATGATGATCACGCGTGTCCTGGGAAACATCGGCCGTAGCGTACGCGAAGCCATCGAAAGCGTCGGCTTCGCCACGCGCGCCTTCTTCAACCTGCTCGGCGTCTCGCCCGGCGCCTTCAGGCGCCCGGCCCTGATCTCGGAGCAGATCCACTTCATCGGCAACTATTCGCTGGTGATCATCATCGTGTCCGGCCTGTTCGTCGGCATGGTGCTCGGCCTGCAGGGCTATTACACGCTGAACCAGTACGGCGCCGAGCAGGCGCTGGGGCAGGTGGTGGCGCTGGCCCTGGTGCGCGAGCTTGGCCCGGTCGTGACCGCGCTGCTGTTCGCCGGCCGCGCCGGCACCTCGCTCACCGCGCAGATCGGCCTCATGAAAGCCGGCGAGCAGCTGTCCGCCATGGAAATGATGGCAATTAACCCGGTCCAGCGCGTGCTGGCGCCGCGCTTCTGGGGCGGCGTCATCGCCATGCCGATCCTGGCGGCCATTTTTTCGGCGGTCGGCGTGTTCGGCGGTTACCTGGTCGGCGTGCAACTGATCGGCGTGGACGAGGGCGCGTTCTGGTCGCAGATGCAGGCCGGCGTGGATGTGCGCGCCGACGTACTGAATGGTGTTCTCAAAAGCTTTATCTTTGGTATCGCGGTCACGTTCACGGCGCTGTTCCAGGGTTACCAGACCAAGCCGACCCCGGAAGACGTCTCGCGCGCGACCACGCGTACCGTCGTGATCGCGTCGCTGATGGTCTGGGGCCTGGACTTCATCATGACCGCACTGATGTTCAATAAGTAACAAGTCAACAACAAAACCGAATTACTAGGGTATTCGTATGCATCGCAAAACTATCGACGTCTGGGTTGGCCTGTTTGTCCTGCTGGGCGCGGCCTCGCTGCTGTTCCTGGCCCTGCAGGCAGGCAACATGAGCTCGTTCTCGTTCAGCAAGACCTATACCGTGAGCGCCAAGTTCGACAACATCGGCGGCCTCAAGCCGCAGGCGCCGGTCAAGAGCGCCGGCGTGGTGGTCGGCCGCGTGGGTGAAATTACCTTCGACGACAAGACCTACCAGGCGCTCGTGCGCCTCGATATGGAGCCAGGATATAAATTCCCGAAAGACAGTTCGCTGAAGATCCTGACTGCCGGCCTGCTGGGCGAGCAGTACATCGGCATCGAACCGGGTGGCGACACCCAGAACCTGGTCGAGGGCGACCGCATCAACCGTACCCAGTCGGCGACGGTGCTCGAAGACCTGATCAACCAATTTATCTATAGCAAGGCCGCTGAAGGAAAGGAAGGTAGTGAATGAAACACGCACCACACCGTACCACCGGCCGTATTCATGGGCTTGCGGCAATCGCCGCGGCCCTGCTGCTGACCGGTTGCGCCACCACGCAGAATCCGCAGGACCCGCTGGAAGGCTATAACCGAGCCGTGTTCAGCTTCAACGACGCGGTCGACCGTACCGTCCTGAAGCCGACCGCCACCGCCTACAAGAACGTGACCCCGAGCTTCGTGCAAACGGGCGTCGGCAACTTCTTCGGCAACCTGTCCGACGCCTGGAGCGCGGTGAACAATCTGCTGCAGGGCAAGGTGGAGAACGGCATGGGCGACGTCACCCGTGTCGCCCTCAACTCGACCTTCGGCATCTTCGGCCTGCTCGACATCGCCTCGGAAGCCGGCATCCAGAAGCACAACGAGGATTTCGGCCAGACCCTGGGCGTCTGGGGTGTTCCAAGCGGTCCCTTCTTGATGTTGCCGGTATTGGGCCCATCTACGGTGCGTGACACCGCTGCGCTGCCGGCCGATATCGGCGCCGACATCTGGAAGTACAAGCGCCCTGACAACTGGCGCAACATCGGTTCGGCGATCCGCGTGGTCGACAAGCGCGCCAGCCTGCTCGACGCCGGCAACCTGCTGGAAGACGCCGCCCTGGACCGCTACGAGTTCATCCGCGACGGCTACATGCAGCGCCGCCAGAGCCAGGTCTATGACGGCAACGTGCCGCGCCAGCCCAGCGAGGGCGACGAGGCGACCAGCAACGCCGAACCGGCCGCCGACCCGGCAGGCAAGGCGAGCGCGGAGCCGGCCAAGTAACAAGTCCTTACATACCGATGTCATCCGTAGGACAGCAAGAAGAGTTAACCGGGGATATGCCGCCGCTCGACGCCGGCGCCGTACCCCAACGACAAGGAAACCACATGAAGCCCATCATCCAACTGATCGCAGCAGCAAGCGCCACCATCGCCTTCGCCACCTCGGCCATCGCCGCCGAAGCGCCGGACGTCCTGGTCAAGCGCATCAGCGCCGACGTCATCGAGACCGTCAAGTCGGACAAGGACATCCAGGCCGGCAACCGCAACAAGATCATGGACCTGGTCAACTCCAAGATCCTGCCGCACGTCGACACCCAGAAGATGACCCAGCAGGCGGCCGGCCGCTTCTGGCGCCAGGCCACCCCGGCGCAGCAGCAGCAGTTGACCAAGGAATTCACCACCCTGCTGGTCTACACCTACTCCGGTGCGCTGTCGCAGATCAAGAACGAGACCGTCGAGTTCCAGCCAATGCGTGCCGAAGCGGGCGCCAACGACGTGGAAGTGCGTTCGCAGGTGAAGGTCGCCCGCGGCGAGCCGATCACCCTGAACTACCGCCTGGCCAATGGTCCGCAGGGCTGGAAGATCTATGACATCAACGTGCTGGGCGCCTGGCTGGTCCAGACCTACACCAGCACCTTCGCCAGCGAGATCAACAAGGGCGGCATCGATGGCCTGATCAAGAAGCTGGCCGAGCGTAACCAGCAGTTGGCTGCCAGGCCGCTGAAGGCGCCGAAGTAATGGCCGAAGCCAATCCGATGCTCTCGCTCGACGCCCTGACCTTCCAGAGCGCCCGTGGCGCCCTGGAGCAGGGCTGCGCGGCGATCGCCGCCGGCGAAACCGTGTTCGACCTCGGCGGCGTGGGCGCCGCCGATTCTTCCGGCGTGGCCCTGCTGCTGGCCTGGCAGCGCCGTGCCCAGAGGGCCGGCCAGCGCCTCACCTTCATCAACGTTCCCCAGAACGTGCAGAAGCTGGCTGCGCTGTATGGCGTGGACCAGCTGGTTCAGTAGGGTGGGCGGGGTAATTTCGGGCAATGCCCGGAATTACAAACGCCCACGCGGTGATTGTTGGCGGTTGAAATACCGACGCGGCACCGAAAGCCCTACCTATCACCGCGTGGGGTGTTCTGGTCCAGTGGACCAGAACACAAGCCGCCCACCCTACGAAACCCTCCGCGCAGCAAATTCCCCCACCGGCCTCTTGTATTTGCGATTTCCCCTATAATGGGCCGTTTCCCCGCACGGCCTGGCGCGTTCGCGCCGCCTCCCAACAAGAATGACAGCGATCCAGATTAACAGCGTCGAGAAGAGCTACAAGGGTTTCAAGGCCCTCAAGGGCGTCTCGATGAACATCGAGGAAGGCGAGTTCTTCGGCCTCCTCGGCCCCAACGGCGCCGGCAAGACCACCCTGATCTCCACCGTGGCCGGCCTGATCCGCCCGGACGTGGGCAGCGTCAAGATCCACGGCCACGACGTGGTGAGCGACTTCCGCGAAGCGCGCAAGCGCCTGGGCGTGGTGCCGCAGGAACTGGTGTTCGATCCCTTCTTCACCGTGCGCGAGACCCTGCGCCTGCAGTCGGGTTATTTCGGGATCAAGAACAACGATGCCTGGATCGACGAGGTGATGCACAACCTCGACCTCACCAACAAGGCCGACGTCAACATGCGCGCCCTGTCGGGCGGCATGAAGCGTCGCGTGCTGGTGGCCCAGGCGCTGGTGCACAAGCCGCCGGTCATCGTGCTCGACGAACCGACCGCCGGCGTCGACGTCGAACTGCGCCAGACCCTGTGGAAGTTCATCTCGCGCCTGAATCGCGAAGGCCATACCGTGGTCCTGACCACCCACTACCTGGAAGAAGCGCAGGCCATGTGCCAGCGCGTGGCGATGCTCAAACTGGGCGAAGTGGTGGCGCTGGACACCATGTCGGCGCTGCTGCGCCGCGTGTCGGGCTCGCAACTGGTGGTGCACCTGAAGAGCGGCGCGCTGCCGGACGGCCTGCGCCACCTGGTCTCGCACGACGAGCATGACCAGAACAACGGCAGCGGCAACCGCTACACCCTGCGCGTCAACGACGTCAACGACGTTGAGCCGATCCTGGCCGCCCTGCGCACCAATGGCGCCGTGATCGACGAGATGCAGCTGGAGCAGGCCGACCTGGAAGACATTTTCCTGCAGGTGGTGGGCGACAAGCAAGCGGGAGGCCCGCAATGAACCTGTTCTCCGTCGGTTTCCGCACCCTGTTCTACAAGGAGTCGCTGCGCTTCTGGAAAGTGGCGACCCAGACCATCGCCGCGCCGGTCGTGACGGCCATGCTCTACCTGCTGATCTTCGGCCACGTGCTGGACGGCCGCGTCGAGATGCTGGACGGCGTCAGCTACACCGCCTTCCTGATCCCGGGCCTGGTGATGATGAGCGTGCTGCAGAACGCCTTCGCCAACTCGTCCTCCTCCCTGATCCAGTCCAAGATCACCGGCAACCTGGTGTTCATCCTGCTGCCGCCGCTGTCGCATGCCGAGATCCTGTCGGCCTATGTCGCGGCGGCGGTGCTGCGCGGCGTCGTGGTGGGCTTCGGCGTGTTCGTGATCACCGCCTGGTTCGCCCACCTGTCCTTCGTGGCGCCGCTGTGGATCCTGGTGTTCGCCTTCCTGGGCGCGGCCATCCTCGGCACCATGGGCGTGATCGCCGGCATCTGGGCCGAGAAGTTCGACCAGCTGGCCGCTTTCCAGAACTTCCTGATCATGCCGGCCACCTTCCTGGCCGGGGTGTTCTATTCCATCCAAAAACTGCCGCCGTTCTGGCTCGCAGTCTCGCATTTCAACCCGTTCTTTTATATGATTGACGGGTTCCGCTATGGATTCTTCGGCAAGTCCGACGTCTCGCCCTGGACCAGCCTGGCCATCGTGTCGGTGTTCTTCGTGGTGCTGGCGGCCATTGCGGTCAACCTTCTCAAGCGCGGCTACAGGCTGCGCCACTAAAAGAATTCACTTGGAGTTATCCGTGGCGACCACACCCGAACTGATCCACAGCTACATCAGCGCCGGCCTCGAATGCACCCATTTGCACGTCGAAGGCGACGGCCAGCACTTCACGGCCGTCATCGTGTCCCCAAGCTTTGCCGGCAAGCGCCCGATCCAGCGCCACCAGCTGGTGTACGCCGCGCTCGGCGACCGCATGCGCGAAGAGATCCACGCGCTGTCGATGAAGACCCTCACCCCTGAAGAGTACCAAGGCTAAACCATGGACAAGCTCCAGATCGTTGGCGGCAAGCGCCTGAATGGCGACATCTCCGTTTCGGGCGCCAAGAACGCCGCGCTGCCCATCCTGTGCGCCGGCCTGCTCACCTCGGGCGACCTCGCACTGTCGAACGTGCCGCGCCTGCACGACGTGCGCACCATCCTCAAGCTGCTCGCCCAGACCGGCCTGAAGGTGACCCAGGACGACGAACGCGTCACCCTGAATGGTTCGAACATCACTTCGCTGGAAGCGCCGTACGAGCTGGTGAAGACCATGCGCGCCTCGATCCTGGTGCTGGGGCCCCTGCTGGCGCGCTTCGGCGAAGCCAAGGTCTCGCTGCCGGGCGGCTGCGCGATCGGCTCGCGTCCGGTCGACCAGCACATCAAGGGCCTGCGCCAGATGGGCGCCGAGATCAGCATCGAGGGCGGCTACATCCACGCCAGGACCAACGGCAAGCTCAAGGGCGCGCGCATCCACACCGACATGATCACGGTGACCGGCACCGAGAACCTCCTGATGGCCGCCACCCTGGCCGAAGGCGAAACCGTGCTGGAGAACGCCGCGCGCGAGCCGGAAGTGACCGACCTGGCCAACCTCCTGGCGTCCATGGGCGCGAAGATCGAGGGCATCGGCACCGACCGCCTGGTGATCCAGGGCGTGGAATCGCTGCACGGCGCCAGCCACGCCGTGATCTCGGACCGCATCGAAGCCGCGACTTTCCTGTGCGCGGTGGCGGCCACCGGCGGCGACATCATGCTGCGCAACACCCGCACCGACATCTTCGACGTGGCGCTCGACAAGCTGCGCGAGATCGGCCTGCAGCTCGACGTCGGTAGCGACACCATCCGCGCGCGCATGGACCGCCGTCCGCGCCCGGTTTCGTTCCGCACCACCGAATACCCGGGCTTCCCGACCGACATGCAGGCCCAGTTCATGGCCGTGAACATCCTGGCCGACGGCCCGAGCAAGGTCACCGAGACCATTTTCGAAAACCGCTTCATGCACGTGCAGGAGATGAACCGCCTCGGCGCCCAGATCTCCACCGAAGGCAACACCGCCTTCATCAAGGGTGTGGACCGCCTGGTGGGCGCGCCGGTGATGGCGACCGACCTGCGCGCCTCGGCCTCGCTGGTGATCGCCGGCATGGCGGCGCAGGGCACCACCCTGGTCGACCGCATCTATCACCTCGACCGTGGCTACGACCGCATGGAAGTCAAACTCTCGGCCGTCGGCGCCGACATCGTGCGTATCAAGGAATGACTATCATCACCCAAACCGGCCAATCCGCAGAGCCGGGCCTGATCCTGGCGCTTTCCAAGGGCCGCATTTTCGAAGACACCCTGCCGCTGCTGGCAAACGCGGGCATCACCGTCCTCGAGAATCCGGAAACCTCGCGCAAGCTGATCCTGCCGACCAACGACCCGGGCGTGCGCGTGCTGATCGTGCGCGCCAGCGACGTGCCCACTTACGTCCAGCATGGCGCCGCCGACTTCGGCGTGGCCGGCAAGGACGTGCTGCTCGAGCACGGCGGCGAAGGCCTGTACCAGCCGATCGACCTGCACATCGCCAGCTGCCGCATGTCGGTGGCGGTGAACGCCGGCTTCGACTACGAGAGCGCGGTGCGCCAGGGCGCGCGCCTGCGCGTGGCCACCAAGTTCGTCAACACCGCGCGCGAGCACTTCGCCCGCAAGGGCGTGCACGTCGACCTCATCAAGCTGTACGGCTCGATGGAGCTGGCGCCGCTGGTCGGCCTGTCGGACGCCATCGTCGACGTCGTCTCGACCGGCGGCACCCTGCGCGCCAACAACCTGGTCGAAGTCGAGAAGATCATGGACATCTCCTCGCGCCTGGTGGTCAACCAGGCCGCGCTCAAGCTCAAGCGCGAGCGCCTGCAACCCATCCTCGATGCCTTCCAGCGGGCATCCTCACAACAAGGCTAAAGCATCATGGCAGTACAGATCCGCAAGCTCGACTCCACCTCACCCGACTTCAAGCAGACGCTCGACGCCCTGCTGGCCTTTGAGGCCGACACCGACGACGCCATCGAGTCCAGCGTCGCGAAGATCCTGGCGGACGTGAAGCATCGCGGTGACGCTGCCGTGCTGGAGTACACCAACCGCTTCGACCGCATCCCGGACGGCGGCGCCACTTCGATGGCTGCCTTCGACATTGGGCAGGACGAACTGGATGCGGCCCTTGCCTCGCTGCCGGAAGCGCAACGCGCGGCATTGCGTACCGCAGCGGAGCGCATCCGCGTGTTCCACGAGCGCCAGAAGCAGGAGCTGAACGGTTTTACTTTTACCGAAGCTGACGGCACCGTGCTGGGCCAGCGCGTCACGCCGCTGGACCGCGTCGGCATCTACGTCCCGGGCGGCAAGGCAGCGTACCCGTCCTCGGTCCTGATGAACGCGATCCCGGCCCAGGTGGCGGGCGTGCAGGAAATCGTCATGGTGGTGCCGACCCCGGATGGCGTGAAGAACCAGATGGTGCTGGCGGCCGCGGCGATCGCCGGCGTGACCCGCGTGATCACCATCGGCGGCGCCCAGGCGGTCGGCGCGCTGGCCTACGGCACCGAGACCATTCCCGCCGTGGACAAGATCGTCGGCCCGGGCAACGCCTATGTGGCGGCCGCCAAGCGTCGCGTGTTCGGCACGGTCGGCATCGACATGATCGCAGGTCCCTCGGAAATCCTGGTGCTGTGCGACGGCAGCACCGACCCGGACTGGGTGGCGATGGACCTGTTCTCGCAGGCCGAGCACGACGAGCTGGCCCAGGCCATCCTGCTGTGCCCGGACGCGGACTACATCGCGCGCGTGGAGGCGAGCATCCACAAGCTGCTGCCGACCATGCCGCGCGCGGCAACCATCACCACCTCGCTCACCGACCGCGGCGCCCTGGTGAAGGTGCGCGACATGATGGAAGCCTGCGAGATCGCCAACGCCATCGCCGCCGAGCACCTCGAGATCTCCGCCGAAGAGCCGCTGCAGTGGGCGGATAAAATCCGCCACGCCGGCGCCATGTTCCTTGGCCGCTTCTCGTCCGAGTCGCTGGGCGACTATTGCTGCGGGCCGAACCACGTGCTGCCGACCTCGCGCACCGCGCGCTTCTCCTCGCCCCTGGGCGTGTACGACTTCCAGAAGCGTTCCTCGCTGATCCAGGTGAGCGAGCAGGGCGCCCGGACGCTGGGCAAGGTCGCGGCCGAGCTGGCCTACGGCGAAGGCCTGCAGGCGCACGCCCGCAGCGCCGAGCTTCGTATCGCGTCATGAGCACCTGGGTCGACCAGGTCTTCTGCGAGGATGCGCTGGCCGGCATGGCGCGCATCCCGGACGGGTCCATCGACCTGATCCTGACCGACCCGCCCTACAACCTCGGCAAGGACTACGGCAACGCTTCTGACCAGCAGGGCGCCGAGGAGTATCTTGCCTGGACCGAACGCTGGATCGACGCCGCGCTGCCCAAGCTCAAGCCCAACGGCAGCCTGTACATTTTTCTCACCTGGCGCTTCGCCCCCGAGATCTTCGTCATGCTCAAGAAACGCATGACGATGATGAACGAGATCATCTGGGACCGCCGCGTGCCCTCGATGGGCGGCAGCGTGCGCAGCTTCTCCTCGGTGCACGACACCATCGGTTTCTTCGTAAACCGCAAGGACTATTACTTCGACCTGGACGCCGTGCGCATCCCCTACGACGCCGAGACCAAGAAGGCGCGCTCGCGCTCGATCTTCATCGGCGCCAAGTGGCTGGAAGTCGGCTACAACCCGAAGGACGTGTGGAGCGTGTCGCGCCTGCACCGCGAACATCCGGAGCGCGCCGACCACCCCACCCAGAAGCCGCTCGAGATCATCGAGCGCATGGTGAAAGCATCCTGCCCACCCGGCGGCGTCGTGCTCGACCCCTTCATGGGCAGCGGCACCACGGCGATCGCCGCGCGCCAGACCGGGCGCCACTTCACCGGCTTCGAACTGAACCCCGCCTACTGCGACATCATCCGGGCGCGCCTGGCCGCGCCCGAGGTGCCGGTTGCAGGAGCCAAGAAACGCAAAAGCGCAAAGAACGCGCCCCTGAACGAGGAACCAGCATGAGCGCCATCGACAAGCTGATCGAGAACACCATCCGCCAAGACGTCCGCGACACCGCCACCTACTTCGTGCCGGATGCGAGCGGCTACATCAAGCTCGACGCGATGGAAAACCCCTACGAGCTGCCGCCGCAACTGCGCGCCGAGCTTGGCCAGCGCCTGGCCGACGCCGCGCTGAACCGTTATCCGGTCGCGTCCTACGCCACCCTCAAGCAGAAGATTTGCGCCGGCCTCGGCGTGCCGGGCGGCTACGACGTCCTGCTCGGCAATGGCTCGGACGAGCTGATCGCGATCATGGCCACGGCGATTGCCCGCCAGGATAGGAAAGCGGTCGTGATGGCGCCGACCCCGGCCTTCGTGATGTTCTCGCGCTCGGCCGGGTTCGCGGGCGCGGATTTCGTCGGCGTGCCGGTGAAAGCCGACTTCTCGCTCGACCTGCCGGCCATGCTGGCCGCCATCGAGCAGCACCAGCCGTCGCTGGTCTTCCTGGCCTACCCGAACAACCCGACCGGCAACCTGTTCGATGCCGGCGACATGGAAGCCATCATCCGCGCGCTGGGCGAGAGCGGCATCGTGGTGGTGGACGAGGCCTACCAGCCCTTCGCCAAGAAGAGCTTCATGGGCCGCCTGCCGGAATTCCCGAACCTGGTCGTGATGCGTACCCTGTCCAAGCTGGGCCTGGCCGGGATCCGCCTGGGCTACCTGTCGGGCGATCCGAAACTGTTGGAGCAGTTCGAGAAGGTGCGTCCGCCCTACAACGTCAACGTGCTGACCCAGGTCGCGGCCGAGTTCGCGCTCGACCACCTCGACGTGCTCGACAGCCAGGCCGAGATGCTGAACGCCGAGCGCGCGCGCCTGGCTGCCGAACTGGCGGCCCTGCCGGGAGTCGAAGTGTTTCCATCGGCGGCGAATTTCATCTCGCTGCGGGTGCCGGATGCGGACCGGGCCTGTGCAAAACTGCGCGACGAAAAGGTGCTCATTAAAAATTTGAGTAAAATGGACAAGGTATTGGCCAATTGCATTCGCGTCACGGTCAGTACCCCCGAAGAAAACACCGCATTTCTGAATGCCCTGAAAGCGTCCCTATAAAGTTTGATCCGCGGCAGCCCATTTCGGGAGGCCGCACTGACGAGCCCCCAGCAATGACCCGCACCGCCGAAATCACGCGCAACACCAACGAGACGCAGATCCGCGTCGCGATCAACCTCGACGGCACCGGCCGCCAGAAACTCAATACCGGCGTCCCCTTCCTCGACCATATGCTCGACCAGATCGCGCGCCACGGCATGATCGACCTCGAAGTCGAAGCCGTCGGCGACCTGCACATCGACGCGCATCACACCGTCGAGGACACCGGCATCACCCTCGGCATGGCGGTAGCCAAGGCCGTCGGCGACAAGAAGGGCATGGTGCGCTATGGCCACTCCTACGTGCCGCTGGACGAAGCGCTGTCGCGCGTGGTGATCGATTTTTCCGGCCGTCCGGGCCTGGAGATGCACATCCCCTGGACGCGCGCCATGATCGGCACCTACGACGTCGACCTGACGGGTGAATTCTTCCGCGGCTTCGTGAACCACGCCGGCGTGACCCTGCACATCGACAACCTGCGCGGGGTGAACGCGCACCACCAGTGCGAGACCGTGTTCAAGGCCTTCGGCCGCGCGCTGCGCATGGCCACCGCGCTGGACGAACGCGCCGCCGGCATCATCCCTTCGACCAAAGGCAGCCTGTAGGCTGGGGTAACTGAGCATCATGACGAACAAGATTGTGGTGGTCGACGGCCTGGGCAACCTGCGCTCGGTGGCGCAGGCGCTGCGCGCCGCGGCGCCCGAGGCCGATATCCTGGTATCGAACAATCCGGCCGACATCGACGCGGCCGACCGCATCGTGCTGCCGGGCCAGGGGGCGATGCGCGACTGCATGCGCAGCCTGCGCGAATCCGGCCTTGAAGAAGCCCTGCTGCGCGCCGTGAAGACGCGTCCCGTCATGGGCGTGTGCGTCGGCGAGCAGATGCTGTTCGACGCCAGCGAAGAGAACGAGGGCACGCCGGGCCTGGGCCTGTTGCCGGGCAAGGTGGTGCGCTTCCAGCTCGACGGCAAACGGCAAGGCGACGGCTCGCGCTTCAAGGTGCCGCAGATGGGCTGGAACCGCGTGCGCCAGACCCGCGCCCACCCGCTGTGGGAAGGCGTCGAGGACGGCGCTTATTTCTACTTCGTGCACAGCTATTATGCGGTGCCCGACAATCCGCTCGATACCATCGGCGAGGCCGACTATGGCGGCATATATACCTGTGCCGTCGCGCGCGACAACCTGGTCGCCACCCAGTTCCACCCCGAAAAGAGCGCAGCCGCCGGGCTGCGTCTGTACCGCAATTTCATTCACTGGAATCCGTGAGTTTTAACATCAATCCGCCGTCAACCAACCGACAACGACCATGCTGCTGATCCCTGCCATCGACCTGAAAGACGGTCACTGCGTTCGCCTGAAACAGGGCGACATGGACCTCGCCACCGTGTTTTCCGAAGACCCCGCCGACATGGCGCTGCACTGGCTGAAGAAGGGCGCGCGCCGGCTGCACCTGGTCGACCTGAACGGCGCCTTCGCGGGCAAGCCGAAGAACGAGGAAGCGATCAAGTCCATCCTGAAAACCGTGCAGGACTACGCCGAAGAGATGGGCATCGACGAAATCCCGGTCCAGCTGGGCGGCGGCATCCGCGACCTCGACACCATCGAGCGCTACCTGGACGACGGCATCACCTACATCATCGTCGGCACCGCCGCGGTGAAGAACCCGGGCTTCCTGCACGACGCCTGCGGCGCCTTCCCGGGCTCCATCATCGTCGGCCTGGACGCCAAGGACGGCAAGGTCGCGACCGACGGCTGGAGCAAGATGTCGGGCCACGAAGTCATCGACCTGGCCAAGAAGTTCGAAGGCTACGGCGTCGAGTCGATCGTCTACACCGACATCGGCCGCGACGGCATGATGGGCGGCGTGAACATCGAAGCGACCGTCAAGCTGGCCCAGGCCGTCAGGATCCCGATCATCGCCTCGGGCGGCGTGCACAACCTGGCCGACGTCGAAGCGCTGTGCGCGGTGCAGGACGAAGGCATCGAGGGCGTGATCTGCGGCCGTTCGATCTACGAAGGCACGCTGGACCTGACGTCGGCGCAGGAACGTGCCGATGAACTGACTGAAGGGACGCAGGCGTAAGGCTTTTTCGCACCACCGTCCTCTGAGCCGTCATCCCCGCGACGGCGGGGACCCAAGTTTGTTTGCGTTTCGACTGCTTACGCAAAAATTGGGTTCCCGCCTGCGCGGGAACGACGGTTTGTAGGCCAACGTTTTTAGGCCAAAGCCAGAATTTTTATGCTCGCAAAACGCATCATCCCCTGCCTCGACGTCACCGGCGGCCGCGTGGTCAAGGGCGTCAACTTCACCGAGTTGCGTGACGCCGGCGACCCGGTCGAGATCGCACGCCGCTATGACGGCCAGGGCGCCGACGAGATCACCTTCCTCGACATCACCGCCTCGAGCGACGGCCGCGACCTGATCCTGCCGATCATCGAAGCCGTGGCCTCGACCGTGTTCATCCCGCTCACCGTCGGTGGCGGCGTGCGCAAGGTCGAGGACGTGCGGCGCCTGCTCAATGCCGGCGCCGACAAGGTCAGCATGAATACCTCGGCGGTCACCAACCCGCAGCTGGTGCTCGAGGCCTCGCAGAAGCACGGCTCGCAGTGCATCGTGGTGGCGATCGACGCCAAGCAGGTCGCGCCCGGCAAGTGGGAAGTGTTCACCCACGGCGGGCGCAACGCGACCGGCCTGGATGCCGTCGAATGGGCGCAGAAGATGGAAAGTCTCGGCGCCGGCGAGCTGCTGCTCACTTCGATGGACCGCGACGGCACCAAGTCCGGCTTCGACCTGGGCCTGACGCGCGCCGTCTCCGATGCGGTCGGCATTTCCGTGATCGCCTCCGGCGGCGTGGGCGGCTTGCAAGACCTGGCCGACGGCATCCTCGAAGGCCATGCGGACGCGGTGCTGGCCGCCAGCATCTTCCACTACGGGCAGCACACGGTCGGCGAGGCCAAGCGCTTCATGGCCGAACGTGGTATCCCGATGCGCCTGGAGTGAACATGCCGAACAAGTGGCTGAACAAGGTGCGCTGGGACGAGAACGGCCTGGTGCCGGTCATCGCCCAGGAAGCCGCCAGCGGCGACATCCTGATGTTCGCCTGGATGAACCGCGATGCGCTCGCCAGGACGGTGGAGCTGGGCGAAGCCGTCTACTGGAGCCGCTCGCGCAAGAAGCTGTGGCACAAGGGCGAAGAGTCCGGCCACACCCAGAAGGTGCTGGAGATCCGCCTCGACTGCGACGAGGACGTCGTGCTCCTGAAAATCGAGCAGAAGGGCGGCATCGCCTGCCACACCGGGCGCCACTCCTGTTTCTTCCAGCGCTTCGACGGCGAGGAATGGCAGGCGGTCGACCCCGTGCTGCAGGACCCCGACACCATCTATTCCCAGAATAAGAAATCCGATATCCCATGAGTGAGATCCTGGCCCGCGTTGCGGCCACCATCGAGTCGCGCAAGCCGGCCGCCGGCGGCGACCCCGCAACCTCCTATGTCGCCAAGCTGTTCAGCAAGGGCGACGACGCCATCCTGAAGAAGATCGGCGAAGAAGCGACCGAGACCGTGATGGCCGCCAAGGACGCGCGCGTCTCGGGCGACGCTTCCAAGGTGCTGTACGAGACGGCCGACCTGTGGTTCCACTCGATGGTCCTGCTGGCGCAGTTCGGCTTGACGCCGCAGCAGGTGATCGACGAGCTGGCGCGCCGCGAAGGCGTATCGGGCATCGACGAGAAAGCCGCGCGCAAGGAATAAGCACAGTAAGCGCCTACTCACGCTTGTCTTGGCCGCAAGCGGTGTCATAATCAGGCTTCACGGTAGTCATGCGCGTCATGCCCATGTCATGCGCTGCCGCTAGGATGCACGGGTTTCCTGGGTGGAAACGCTGTCATCGAGATCAGGAGACAAGATGGATAACTGCATTTTTTGCAAGATCGTCGCCAAGCAGATTCCGGCCAATGTCGTCTATGAAGACGACGACGTGCTGGCCTTCAAGGACATCAACCCTGCCGCCCCGGTGCACCTCCTGGTGATCCCGAAGCAGCACGTGGACAGCTTGTCCGATTGCGGCATGGAACATGCGGCCGTGCTGGGCAAGATGCTGGCGCTGGCGCCGAAGCTTGCAGAAGAGCATGGCGTTGCCGTCAAGTCCGACGGGAACGGCGGACGCAGCGGTGGTTTCAAGACCCTGATCAACAGCGGGCCGGACGGCGGGCAGGAGGTTTATCACCTGCACCTGCACATGTACGGCGGCAAGCGCCCATGGCGCGGGCTTGGTACCTGAGTACAAAAATTTAATGCAGACAAGAAGTAGGGTAAGCGCGCCTGCATGGCGTATACTGAAATGCAGGCTTTCCCGAATTTACAGGCGCAATACGCCTTGCTAGGAGATAAACATGGGTTCGATGAGTATTTGGCACTGGGTGATCGTGCTGGTCGTCGTGATGCTGGTGTTTGGCACCAAGAAGATCAGCAATATGGGTTCCGATCTCGGTAAGGCCGTCAAGGGTTTCAAGGATGGCGTGAAGGGCGAGGAAGACAAGGCGAACCCGAACGCCTCGACCACCCAGCCGACGCAGCAGGTGGCCGACAAGTCCACCATCGACGTGGAAACCCGCGAAAAGACCCGTCATTAAGATTCGGGCATGATCGATCTCGGACTGTCGAAGCTGGCGATCATCGGCGTTGTGGCGCTGATCGTGATCGGGCCTGAAAAGTTGCCGAAGGTGGCGCGCATGGCGGGCACCCTGTACGGGCGTGCCCAGCGCTACCTGCACGACGTCAAGTCCGAGGTCAGCCGCGAGATCGAGCTCGACGAGCTGCGCAACCTGCACAAGGAAGTGCACGAGAGCGCGCAATCGTTCAAGGACGAGGTGGAGCATTCCATGTCCAGCCACGTCGACGAGGTCGAAGCGCTATGGGACGGCAGGGAGCACACGGCTTCCGCCGGTTCCTCGTCGTCCACCTACGCGTACGTCAGCACCAGCGACATCGAGCGCAAGGCGCGCGACTTCCGGCGCAAGAAGCTGGTGCGTACCTCGGCCGTGCCGGCCTGGTACAAGCACCGCCACGGCGGCAAGACCCATGTGCTCTCCGGCGCCGCGCGGGTGCGCAAGTTCCGGCCGGGTTCAAGCAAACCAAAGACTTCCTTTTTCTAGATGACCGAAGAAGCCGCAGGCGAAACCTTCATTTCCCACCTCGTCGAACTGCGTGACCGCCTGGTCAAGGCGTCGATCGGGATCGCCATCGCCTGCGCGGCCCTGTTCATCTGGCCGGGACCTTCGCAGGTCTACGACCTGCTGGCCGCGCCGATGGTCGCCGCGCTGCCGGCGGGTTCCACCATGATCGCCACCGGCGTGATCTCGCCTTTCCTGGTGCCGATGAAAGTCACGCTGCTGCTGGCCTTCATCCTGTCATTGCCCTGGGTGTTCTACCAGTTATGGGCCTTCGTCGCCCCCGGCCTGTACACGCACGAAAAGCGCCTGGTGCTGCCGCTCGTGATCTCGTCCTCGCTGCTGTTCATCGGTGGCGTGGCCTTCTGCTACTTCTTCGTGTTCGGCCGCGTGTTCCACTTTATCGGCGAGTTCGCGCCATCCTCGATCGCGGTGACGCCTGACATCGAGAACTACCTCGACTTCGTCATGTCGATGTGCCTGGCCTTCGGCTTCACCTTCGAGGTGCCGGTGGCGGTGGTGATCCTGGTGCGCATGGGGGTCGTCAGCATCGAGAAGCTGCGCGAGATCCGTTCCTACGTGATCGTCGGCGCCTTCGTCATCGCCGCGATCGTCACGCCGCCGGACGTGGTCAGCCAGCTGGCGCTGGCCATCCCGATGTGCCTGCTCTACGAACTGGGCCTGATCGTGGCGCCGATGTTCGCGCGCATGACGCGTGCTCCCGAAGAGCACGCCTAACAGACCGCTCCCGGCGCTCGCCTAGTTCGAGCGCAGCACCCCGCCGTTGCCCAGTCCACCCTCCACCGACTGGGCCTTGTAGGTGCGCACCGCCTTCACCATCTGGTTGTACGAATCCATGAAGGACGCCGCCAGTACCTTGCCTTGCGGCGAGTTGCTGAAGCCATGCGCGCCCGCCAGACCACCCCTGAAGAAGCCGGCCAGCATGCCGAAGTCCCAGTTCTGCGCGCTGCCCTCGGCCGCGGCCAGTTGCACGCCCGAGCGGTTGTCCGTGAGCAGCAGCATGGTCGAGGCCTCGTTCGACTTCATCGAGCCGCCGACCAGCGAGGCGACCACGCCGATCCTGCCGCCCACCAGGCCACTCAGGCCCCCGGTTCCCTTCTGGCTGAAGGTGATCGAGGGCGTCATGGTGTAGTCGGCCGCGGCCATCATGCCCTTGCCGATATTGCTGGTCTTGCGCAGTTCGCCGGATTCCATCAGGGCGCGCTCGCCCTGCATGCTGCGGAAAGCCTGGCCGCGCTCGACGATGACGAAGCAGTTCGACTGCTGGATGATCATGCGCAGCAGCGGCACCGTGCTTTGCATGCGGTACTCGGCGGTGAACTGGTTCAGCCATGGCTGGTTCGCCTCCTCGACGATGGCCAGCGTGCCGAGGCTCTTGTCGCAGCGCTCGAGCTTGTCGTTGGCGCCGACCGCGTTACTGCCACCGGCCGAGCCGGTGGCCACGGTCTTGGCGCCGGATGCGCCGATGCTGGGCGAGGTGGCGCAGCCGGCGAGGGACAGGGAAGCGAGGGCCAGCAAGGGCAGGATTAGTTTCATTCAGGCATCCTTATGGTAAAAAACGGAGACCCCCAATGCTACGAAGCGCTGCCCGGCACGGCTTATCCCCCATCAAGCGAGCTGTTGAGTAAGGGCGAGCCACGACAAGCTTGGAGCAAGCCCCTGTCCTTGCGCAGGCTTTACGGACAATTCCCGATGACGTAATACCCTGCCGCGGTCTGCGCCAGCGTCGTCGTATAGAAGGTATTGTTCAAGCCCATGTTCTGGTTCGAGCCCTTGGCCAGTGCATAGCCGCCGCTGGCATGGGCCCGCCCCGCCGTCACGTGCGCGTAGTTGCTGGCCGTCGTCGTGGTGCAGACGGAGCCCGAGGTGGTCGATGCCGTCACGCTGGCCGACTTCGCGCTTTCGACACCGCCATTCCCCGTGCTCGATACCTGGTAGGTATAGCTGGTGGCCGCCGTCAGGCCGGCGTCAAGGTAGCTGGTGCCGGCGAGCGGCGTACCGTTCAGCTTGGTCCCGTTGCGATAGAGGTTGTAGCCGGTAGCGCCGTTCGAGGCATTCCAGCTGAGCGCGATGCTGTTCGCCGTGCGGGCGCCGACGGCCAGGCCGGCAGGCGGCAGCAGGGCCGGCGCCGCGCCGACCAGGAATTGCGGAATGCTGCAGGCGCTCGAGGTCAGCCCGGTTGTGTTGTTGGTGGCGGTGACCGTGCCCGAGTAATAGCCGTCGGCGCGCGCCGCGTAGGCCTTGCTGAAGCTGGCGCCGCTGCCGGCGGCGCTGTCGTCGACCGGCGTCGGGCCGCTCAGCACCACACGGTAGCTGCCGATGCTGCCTGCCGGATCGGTGGCGGCGCCGTTCACGGTGATCGTCGAACCCGACACGCTGGCGCTGCACGCGCTCATGCTGGGCGCCGCCGCGCGCGCCACCCGCAGGTTGTTCCTGAACCAGAAGTCCATCACGAAGGCCGGGTAGTTGACCTTGGTCGCATCGACGTAGTTGCCGTTCTGGCCACCGGTGCCGGCGGGCCAGGCGTGACCCATTCCGGTGACGGTGAGTTCCGAGGTCCGCAGCTTGCCGTTGCCATCCGTGTAGGGCACGTTGTTGCCGCCGGTCGGCACGGCGCTCGTCGCACCCTTGGTGTAGCTGCCGCCGTAGACCTGGCGCATGGCCGCGGCGTTGAGCGGACCGTAGGCCTGGGCCACCGTGTAGTCGTTGGTGCCCCAGACGACGCCGGCGACCTGGGTGGCAAAATGACTGGCATTGCTGCCGGCCCAGGAGCTGCAGCTGCCGGCCACGCTGCTCGAGGTGGTGCCCGAGGGGACCATGGAGATCTGCGAGGTCGACACCGTCGGCGCCGGCCCCGCGTTGATGCCGATGCCGGCGAAGATGTCGGGCGCCACGCAGCCCAGCACCATGGTCTTGGCGCCGCCCGAGGACAGGCCGGTGACGTAGATCTGCTTCGGGTCGATCGCATACTGGGGGTTGCTGACGAAGCGGTTGATCAGGTCGAGCAGCACCGCGTTGTGGCCGTAGCTGCGGCTGCGGTTGGTCGCGGCCCAGTCCCAGCAGTGGGCGCCGTACAGGTTGCCGGTGGCGTTCGGCGCGAGAATGACGGCGCCATACTGGTCGGCCGCCGCCTTCCAGTTGTAGCCGGCGTCGCTGCTGCCCGCAATGACGTCGTTGGCCGCGGTCTGGGCGCAGCCGTGCAGCACCAGCACCAGTGCGCGCTTGTTGTCGAGTAGCGGCGCCGTCGCGGGCCAGTAGTAGTAACCGGTCAGGGCGCCGCCGTTGACGGTGTCGGTGGCCCAGGTCTGGTTCGCGCTCCAGGTGCCGGGTCCGGCCTGGAGTTGGGCGGACGCGGGGCTGGCCAGGGCCAGGCAGGCGGCGGCGAGCGCGGCCCGTGTGAACATGCATGCCATTGAAGTCTCCGTTCTGTTCGTTTGTCTGCACTACGGAAGCGCTTGCGGATGGACGTGACGAGGCCACGCCGGGTTCCGCATGCGGAGTCGGTGAAACGGGTGAAACGAGAGGAAAGACGGGCGGGCGCGTCGCTAGGACGCTGGCGCGGGAAGGGAAGTCATTGAAGGTCTCCGGCTGATGGGTATGGGAGCGGCATATCCATTCTAGCCTTGGAGATATTGCGCACAAGCGAAGCGCGAGCACGCCGCTTGTGCGCTTTTGCACAGGTGCTTTCCTGTGCAAAATCAAAGTGTTGCTACTGCATCAGTTCCGAAATCATCTTCACGGGCGCATTGCCATAGCTGAGGAACTGGTCGTGGAATTCCTTCAGGTTGAAGCGCTCGCCCAGCTGCTGCTTGCGGCGTTCGCGCAGCGCCATGATCTGCTCGTAGCCGCTGTAGTAACTGGTCAGCTGCACCGAGGTGAGCGTTACGCGGCGCCACTTTTCCTCGGCTTCCTGGCGGGTCTGGAAGGCCTGGCGCACCAGCAGGTCGATCGCCTCGGGCTGCTGCATGCCGAGCACGTGGACGCCGTAGTCGAGGATGGTGTTGGTGACGCTGCGCAGGTTCCACTTCGAGTACATCAGCCACATCTCGGGCGCGTTGTCGCCGTAGCCGTTCTCCAGCATCATGCGCTCGCCGTAGACGGCCCAGCCCTCGACCATCGCGCCGTTCCCGAACAGCGACTTCACCAGGGATGGCGAACGGTTCGCATACACCAGCTGGGCGTAGTGGCCGGGAATCGCCTCGTGGATGTTCAGGATCTGCAGGATCCACTCGTTGTACTCGCGCAGGCTGCTCTCGGCCTGTTCCGGCGTGAGGTTGTCGAGCGGCGTGACGTTGTAATAGGTCTTGTCCTTCGGCCGGTAGGGGCCCGGCGCGTCGATGCTGGCGCCGGCCACGCCGCGCTGGTACATCGGGGTCTCGCGCACTTCCAGCGGCTTGTCGGCGTCCAGCGTGAGCAGGTTCTTTTCAAGGACGAACTTGTGCAGGGCCGGGATCTGGCGGCGGATCTCGGGCAGGAAGTTCTCGCGCGAGACGTGGCGCTCGGAGAGCTTATCGATCATCATGCCGATCTTCTGGAAGCGGTCGCGCGGCTTGGCCCTGCCTTGCATGTAGCGCGGCCACAGTTCGTCCGAGATCGTGTCCATGCGGGCGAGCAGCTCTTCGCGCGTGGCAAGGGCCTTGCGGAAGGTCTGTTCGGCGCTACTGGACGACTGGATCTCGAGCGCGAACTTCTGCTCGTACAGCGCCTTCCCGGCGCGGAAGGGGCGCGGCTTGGCCGCGCTCCTGTCGAGCGCGTCGAGGAAGTCGACATAGGCCAGCACCGCGGTGCCGGCATTGGCGACGCGTTGCGCGAAGATCGCCTTTTCCTGCGGCGTCAGGATCGATTCCTGCGCCGCCTTGCCCAGGTCGGCCAGCACCGCGATGGTGCCCGGCGCCTGCGCGATGGCGAGCTGGGTGTGCTCGCGGGTCGGGTTGGCGATCGAGGCCTGCGCCGCGGCGTAGAAGGCCGGCACGTTGGTCAGACGCTTGAGGATGGTGCGCAGGCGCTGCGGCTTGGCCGCGTATTCGGTATTCAGGATCAGGTCGAGCGGCTGGGCGACGTTGTGCAGTGCCGGGTTCCACTCGTATTCGCGCCAGGTCGTCAGGTTCCAGCGGTCTTTTTCCAGCTTGTTCACTAACAGGGCCAGGTCGGTGCGCTGGCGGTCCGACAGCTGCCGGGTATCGAGCTTGCCGAACTTCTCCAGCCATTCGTTGGCGAAGGCCAGCTTCTTGGCGCGGGTGGCGGCATCCGGAATGGTGAGGTTGGCGGCCTGGTCGAATTTGCCGACGTAGATGCCGCCTTCCGGGTCGACGCGCCACAGGGCGGTCAGGTACTGCATGCTCATCGAATCGAAGCGGCGGTCGAGGCGCTTTTCGCTTGCGCCCGCGCGCGGACTGGCGGCCACCGCGGTGGCGGCCGTCGCTGCGGCGGCCGTGGCGACAGCGGCTTTCTTTCCGCCTTTCTTGACCGGCGCCTTGGATTTGCCCGTTTTCGCTTTGACCACCTTGGCGGCTTTGGCCTTGCCCTTGGCGGGCTTGGTGGTCTTGGCGCTGGCCGGCGCCAGCGCGAAACTCGCCAGCAGGACTGCCAGCGCGATCTTCGTTTTCATCATCCTGTTCGAACCCTGTCAATTAAAAGGTCGGCTTCCGCCGCGCGGCAAGCGCAAGGCGGAGCCCGGAAGAGTAGCACCATTCAGCCCGCTTGCGCATGGCTGAAACATTCCGACACTTAATCGACAGCGCCGGAACGGATCATCTGCTGGTGGATGGCGTTGACCGTTTCCACGGCTTCGCGTCCGCGCGCGATCTGGTGCAGGACGATGCTGCTGCCTGGGGTGAAGCGGTGGCCGACGTGTACCGTGTAGGAGCGCGTTATCCAGGCAAAGAAGCCGCCCGCGTAGCTGGCTTCCATCATGTCGCGCCACTTCACCCCGGCCACTCTTCGTGTCCACGGCAGGATGCCCGAGACCACCCAGATGCCGATGTCGTCGTAGTACAGCTGCACGCTGCGCACGAGAAGGAAGCGGTAGCCGACGAGCAGGCTTGAGCCCGCCATGACCGCGGCGGCGGTCAGTTCGTTCCAGCGGAAGGCGAACGGCACCGCGACCAGGAACAGCAGCGCGGCCAGCGCCAGCACGCCGGCGTAGGCAGTCCACGACTTGACGCCGATGACGCGGGCCTGCGCCGCCGTTGCCGCTTTGTCCAGTTTCATCCGTCTTTACTCTTCTGTAAAAAGCGGCATGATCACATGGAATGCCGCCCTACGCCAGACCCTGCTTCAGCATGGCCAGCATCTCGCCCGGCGACATGCGCGCGGCCATCTCGGTCCCTTCGAGCAGGCTGTCGGCCAGGTCGCGCTTGCGGCCGTGCAGGTCGACGATGCCTTCTTCGATGGTGCCGCGCGCCACCAGGCGGTAGATGGTGACCGGGCGCTGCTGGCCCATGCGGTGGGCGCGGTCCGAGGCCTGGTCTTCCACCGCCGGGTTCCACCACGGGTCCATGTGGATCACGTAGTCGGCCGCGGTCAGGTTGATGCCGACGCCGCCCGCCTTCAGGCTGATGAGGAACAGCTCGCCCTCGCCGGCCTGGAAGGCATCCACGCGGCGCTTGCGCTCCTGCATCGGGGTGGCGCCGTCGAGGTACTGGTAGGGGATGTGCTTGCCGTCGAGGTACTTGCGGATCAGGCTCAGGTGGTCGACGAACTGGCTGAACACCAGCACCTTGTGGCGGTTTTCCAGCAGGCCGTCCACCAGGCGCGCAAACGCGACCAGCTTGCTGCTGGCGATGCCGGCGCCGGGCGCCACCAGCTCCGGATTGCAGACCGCGCGGCGCAGCCGCATCATCTCGGCCAGGATCTCGATCGACTTCTGGCTTTCCGGCGCTTCGAGCGCGGCCAGCTTGTCGAGGGCGTCGCGGCGCAGCGATTCGTACAGCGCGCTTTCCTCCGGGGTCAGGTCAACCGGCACCACGATCTCGGTGCGCGGCGGCAGTTCGGTGAGTACCTGGGCCTTGGTGCGGCGCAGAATGAAGGGCTGGGTGAGCCGGCGCAGGCGGCTCCTGGCGCCTAGCTCGGCGCGCTTGTCCTGCGCTTTTTCGATCGGCCCGGCAAAGCGCAGCTGGAACTGGTCGGCGCTGCCCAGCAGGCCGGGGTTGATGAAGCGGAACAGGTTCCACAACTCGCCCAGGTGGTTCTCCAGCGGGGTGCCGGTGGCCGCCATGCGGAAGTTCCCCTGCAGCGCCATCACGGCCTGCGAGCGCTTGGTGTGCATGTTCTTGATGGCCTGGGCCTCGTCCAGCACGATGCTGTGCCATGGCCGTTTTGCAAACAGCGCCGCTTCCTGTTGCAGCAGGCCGTAACTGGCCACCACCACGTCGAAGGGGCCGGCTGCCTCGATCGTCGCGGCGCGATCGCCCGGCCCGAACAGTTTCAGATTCAGGGTCGGCGCGAAGCGCTGGGCTTCGGCGATCCAGTTCAGGCACACCGAGGTCGGCGCCACCACCAGCGCCGGCCCCTCGGGGGCGCGCGTGAGCAGCAGCGCCAGGGCCTGCAGCGTTTTACCAAGACCCATGTCGTCGGCCAGGCAGGCGCCCACGCCCAGATAGGCCAGGCGCCCCAGCCATTCGAAACCCTCGCGCTGGTAGTCGCGCAGTTCGGCCTGCAGGGTGGACGGCAGCGTGGGCGTAAAGGCTTCGCTGTCGGCGCTGCGCTGCAAATGCTTGCGCCAGGCCGCATCGCTGTCCACGCTGCCGGCCTCGCGCGCCAGTTCCGCCAGCGAGAAGCTGGCCAGCGGGTGCATGCGCAGCTCCTCGCCGTGGATCGTGCCGTAGTCGGCGAGCTCCATCAGGCGGCGGTGCAGCTCGTCGCTCAGGGCCAGGTATTCGTTGTCGCCCAGCGCCACGAAGCGGCTTTTCCCTTCGCGCACGCGCTCGAGCAGCGAACGCAGGTCCATCACCCGCTGCTCGTCGACCACGATGTCGCCATTGGCCGCGAACCAGTCGCGGTCGCGCCGGACCTGGATGCGCACCGACTTCGCATTCGCGCGTTTCGAGACGCGGAATTTTTCGCCTTCCGGCCAGGCCACCACCACCTTCGCCGGGTCCAGCTGGCGCAGCTCGTCCACCAGCTCCAGGCACAGCAGGGGCTGGCCCAGCAGCCATTCGCCGTGCTCGAGTTCACCATGCTCGAGCGCGTGGCAGGCGCCCACCAGCTGGCGCTCGGCCTCGCGCTCGGCATTCAGGTCGCGCCTGGCCTCGGTGCGGATCCCGTTCACGTCGGCGATCACGCTTTCCGCGCCGCTGCCGGGCGAGTAATAGGCGCCGCCATCGAGCGGACGGACCAGCACCTGCATGCTCAGGCCCTGCTGGTAGGGGCGCAGGTGCAGGTGCAGGCGCGGGTCGGCCGCCACCTGCTCGATGTCGCCCGGGCTGGCGCCGATGTCCGACTGCACCGTGACGATCGAGGAGATCGCGCTGATCGCGCGCAGCACGCGCCGTTCGGCTTCCGCCGGCACTTCCAGGCCATCGCCGACGATGGCGGCGATGCGCCGGTGCTCCTCATTGACGCGTACCAGGCGCAGGCGGGTCGGGGTCTCGCGGGTGACGATGACCTCGCCGTCCTGTTCGCCCGGCGTGGGGTGCAGCGAGATCGTCACCTTGCCGGCGCGCGCCTTCACGTGCAGCTCGGGCTCGCCCGGCAGCAGCTCGACGCGGGTGCCGGGCGAGTCCATCCAGAACAGCAGCGGATGGCCGACCAGGGCGGCGAGCGCCTTGTCGCGTTCGAACTCGAAACGGATGCCGGTGCTGCCGTAGTAGCGGCGGCCGGCAATGCTTGCCACCGCCTGCAGGTCCTGGGCGGTGAGGAAGTCCAGTGCCTGGGCGTCTTCGGCCAGGCGCTTCAGGCCGACTGCGCGGCCGCGGCTCCAGCCGCCCTGGGCGTCGCGCTTCTGCTCGCGCGGTTCCAGTTCCTGCACGCCCATGTGCTCGTCGTAGCGGATCATCCACACCAGACGCGATTCGCGCACCACTTCGGCATTCAGCGCCGGCTGCAGGTTGATCAGGGCGTTGAGCTGGCGCTCCCAGGGTTCTTCGCGCTCGAACCAGTGGGTCAGGTCGGTGAGACGGTGCGCCCTGCGCAGTTCGCTCGCACGCTGTTCGCACGTGACGGCACCCGGCCCGCCGATGTGCGCCAGCAGCGCTGCCAGCTGGGCCGACAGCAGGTCGAAGCCAGCGCGCTCGGACTGGGCCAGCATGTCCTCGATGTCCTTGCGCTTGCCCTGCAGCTGCGGCAGGCCGAGCCAGTGGTGCATCAGGGCGCGGAAGGTGAAGGGTTCGAGCGCCATCTCCCAGCCGCGCGAGGCCAGCACCTCGGCATCCACGGTGCCGCGGCGGATCTCCTGCAGCATGCTGAGCTGGAAGATGACGGCGGTGTCAGGCCGCTGCACCGCGCGGGTGGCGATCTCCAGCCAGGCGTCGGCCAGCTTCAGTTGGGCAGGCTGGTTGCCGCGCAGGAGCGCGGCCAGGTAGAGGTGGGCGCCGATGCCGTCGAACACGGCCTTGCGCTTGCCGGTCTCGCGGCGCAGCTGCTTGAGCGCCGCTTCGATGCCGGGCAGGGCGAGATCGGCCTCGTCGCGCAGCAGGGCGATCACATTGCGCAAGAACAGGCCGGCCGCGTCGTCGACCTCGAGCAGCAGCATCGACGCCTCATCGAGCCGGCCGCACAGGATCAGGTGTTCGCCGAGCGCGATGCGCAGCGCGATCGACGGGTCGCCCTGGCTTGCGTAGCTTTCCGCAGCGGCGCGAATTGCCGGCGCAAGCAGCGGTTCGCGCTGCGCATGCTGGACCAGGGTCGCCAGCACGCCGTCGCGCAGCGAGGGATCGATGCGCTCGAGCAGGGCCGGCTCGAAGGGGCGCGCGCAGACCTCGACCAACGGATGCAGGTAGGACGCTTCATGGCAGCGCAGGCAGGCGGCCAGCAGCGGCGTAACCGTCGATCCGTTCTCGCCGGCCAGCAGGGCCATACGCAGCAGGGCCAGTCCTTGGCGGTAGCTGCGCAGAACGGGCGTGCCCTGCCAGTCGCGGCGCAAAGGCGTGACGCGTTCGTAGGCGGCGCGCAGGCTGGCGAGCAAGTCTCCCGACAAGGCATGCTCGATGGCCGGCCAGACGGCGCCGGGCGCGATCGTGACGCCGCGTTCGCCGGCGTCGAGCACCAGGCCGGCGTCGCGCAGGCGCGCCAGCTCGGCTGCCCATTGCTCGGGCGGCAGCGGCAGGCCGGCGGCCATCAGGTGCTCGAGGATGCGCTGGCGGCCCATCGGCTCGCCGGCCAGCGCCAGCAGGGACAGGATCGCCGCTTCGCCGGTATCCAGTTCTTGAAAGATCATGCAGCCGGCAGGTTCTCGATCTCCACCGCCGGCAGGCCGGCAGGCACGGGAATGTGGAAGACGCGCAGGTAGAACACCAGCTCGGATTCCAGCGTGGTGATCACGCTCTCGGCCTTGCGGAAGCCGTGGCCTTCGCCCTCCAGGGTGATGTAGGCCACCGGCACCCGGCGCGCGCGCAGCGCCTCGACCATGGTTTCGGACTGCTGGGGCGGCACCACCATGTCGTCCAGGCCCTGGAAGAAGATCATCGGGCGCTGCAGCTTGTCGGTGTGGTGGATCGGCGAACGCTCGCGGTAGACCTGTTCGGCGCGCTCCGGCGGCGCGATCAGGTACTGGTTGTAGTGCGATTCGAACTTGTGCGAATCGGCATCCAGCCCGGCCAGGTCGGACACGCCGTAGTAGCAGGCGCCGGCCTTGAACAGGTCGTGGAAGGCGAGGGCGGACAAGGTCGTCAGGCCGCCGGCGCTGCTGCCGCGCACCAAGAGGCGCTCCGAATCGACCAGGCCCTGCTCGGCCAGGTAACGGGCGCCGGCCACGCAGTCCTCCACGTCGACCACGCCCCACTGGCCCTTGAGCAGGTCGCGGTAGGCGCGGCCGAAGCCGGTGCTGCCGCCGTAGTTCACGTCCAGCACGGCGAAGCCGCGGCTGGTCCAGAACTGGGTCGCCAGTTTGAGGGTGCTGGCCGCCATGCCGGTCGGGCCGCCGTGGCCGATCACGATCAGGGGCGGCAGTTCGCCATGTTGCGGAGCGAAATCGGCATTGGTCGGCGGATAGTGGAAGGCATGGGCGGTGCGGCCGTTCGCACTCGGGTAGCTGATGGATTGCGGGACCGACAGGTAGCCCACGCCAGGCAGTTGCGCTATCGAGCGGGCCAGTACCTGGTGCCGGCCGCCGTCGAGGTCGATGCGTGCCAGCTCCAGCGCGACGGTGGGCGCGCCGCCCAGCAGCGCGACCGTGTGCGCGTTCACGCGCAGCTCGCGGATTTCCTCGTAGGGCGTGGCAATCGCGGTCAGTTCGCCGCCGCGCAGGCGTCCCAGCTTGCTGACCCCGCCCTCGATGTAGGCGCAGACGATGTCGTCTTCGCCGCGGAAACCGTACAGCGAGTTCCCGAAGGTCCACAGCGGCCCGCCGAATTCCGCCTCGCGCGGGCACAGCGCCTGCACCACGCCATGTTCGAAGCGGTACAGGTTCCACCAGCCGCTGCGGTCGGACACGAAGTGCAGTACGCCGCTAGGGGACCACTCTGGCTGGCAGACCGATTCCTGCGGCCCGCCCGCCACCAGCCGGCCATTGGCCAGCGTGCCGTCTTCCATGATGTCGGCCAGCCACAGCTCGCTGCCTTCCCAGGGCATGCGCGGATGGTCCCAGCACAGCCAGGCCAGGTGGCGCCCATCCGGAGAGATGCGCGGCGCGGCATAGAAGTCGTTGCCGTCCACCAGCACGGTTTCAAGGCCGTCGAAGCCGATGGCGGCGATCGTGTTCTCGGGGGTGTGGCCGCCGGCCGCATGGTCCTCGCGCACGGCGACCAGGCGCCGGCGCTGCGCATCGACCACGAAGTCGGCGTAGCGCTGCTTGTTGTCCTGGGCCGTGACCGGCACCGGCTGCGCGCCGGCGTCGACCCGGTAGAGGCGGCTGTCGGCGTGGTTCGAGAACCAGGCGACGCCATCGGCGACCGTGACGGCGCCGCCGCCGTATTCGTGCACCTTGCTGCGCACGTTGAACGGCATCGGGGTCAGTTCGCCGCGGCTCCCCACCAGCGTCGAGCGGCCGGCCTCGCTGGCCCGGCCCTCCAGCCAGTACAGCTCGGCGCCGTCGAGCACCAGCGAAGCCAGCGGCGTGGCGCCGGCCGCGACGACGGGGGCGGTGATCGGTGAGGTCCAGGTGCCGCAAGGGGCTTGCTGTTTGGTCATGACGGGTTCTCTCAATGGCTGGCTCGGTACAAGAGCGCATTATAAATGGGGGCCCAAAGATGCGATAATGGAGGTTTTCCCTCCGCATTCATTGCCAGCCATGCCACAATTCGCCCCGCTCCAGAACGACACCTTCCTGCGTGCGCTGCTGCGCCAGCCGACCGACTACACCCCGGTGTGGCTGATGCGCCAGGCGGGCCGCTACCTGCCGGAGTACCGCGCCACGCGCAAGCAGGCGGGCTCGTTCCTGGGGCTGGCAAAGAATCCGGATTTCGCCACCGAAGTCACCCTGCAGCCGCTCGACCGCTATCCGCTGGACGCGTCGATCCTGTTCTCGGACATCCTGACGGTGCCGGATGCGATGGGCCTGGGCTTGTACTTCGCCGACGGCGAAGGCCCGAAATTCGAGCGCCCGCTGCGCACCGAGGCCGAGGTACGCGCCCTGCAGGTACCGGATATGGCGTCGCTCGACTACGTCTTCAAGGCGGTGACCCAGATCCGCACCGCCATCAACGGCCGCGTGCCCCTGATCGGTTTCTCGGGCAGCCCCTGGACCCTGGCCTGCTACATGGTCGAAGGCGGCGGTTCGCGTGAGTTCCACACCATCAAGAAGATGATGTATGCCCGCCCCGACCTGATGCACCACATCCTGGACACCAATGCGCGCGCGGTCAGCCAGTACCTGAACGCCCAGATCGACGCCGGCGCCCAGGCCGTGATGATCTTCGATTCCTGGGGCGGCGCGCTGGCCGACGGCGCCTACCAGGAGTTCTCGCTGAACTACATGCGGACGGTGGTGAGCCAGCTGCAGCGTGAGAAGGACGGCGTTCGCATCCCGGCGATCGTGTTCACCAAGGGCGGCGGCCTGTGGCTGGACGAAATGGCGGACATCGGCGCCGATGCGCTGGGCCTGGACTGGACCGTCAACCTGGGCAAGGCGCGCGCGCTGGTCGGTGACCGCGTGGCCCTGCAGGGCAACCTCGACCCGGCCATCCTGTTTGCCGAACCGGAGCAGATTCGCGCCGAGGTCGAGCGCTCCTTGACCGCCTACGGCAAGCCGTCGAACGGTCATGGCCACGTGTTCAACCTGGGCCACGGCATTTCGCAGTTCACTCCGCCGGAGTCGGTCACCGCCATGGTCGACGCCGTGCACAGCTTCAGCCGCCAGCAGCGCAGCTGAGCTCCAGGGCGAAAAGTATTGTCCCCGGCTGTGGCAAGCATTGCCACAGCAAAATCACACTTGTTCACAAGTTCGTCAAACCGCAAAATTATTCCTGTGGACATCTTTGTCAAACCTGAAAATACGTAAATCAATGATTCTTCAGCGTTTTTTTCATGGTGAACTGTAGGTATACACAGGTACCTGGATGCCTTACTGATAAATTGTCCCCGCTTCCTGTCCATTGTTCACAAAGTTATACACAGGATGACGGATGAGTTGTGAAAAGTGCTTCGTTTACGCGGACTTAGCTCAACTCTTCAAGTAAGGTGTGAAGATTCTGGTGCACCGCAGCGAGTTTTCCCAACACACATGTGCAGTTATGCACAGCAAGCCGATTCCGGCCTGGGTTGTTAACAGGGATAACTCTTGATTTGCAAGTTATTGATTTTATTCGGTATTTTTTTGTTGTTCGAGTGAATCGGGCGTTTTGAGTTGATCTAACGTAAACCTCGAACGGGGTCAAGTACAGCGCTATTCACAAAGTTTTCCACAGCTTATTGGTCCTGGTTTCCTACTCAAGAAGGTCGGATTTGGCACACTGCTTCCTACAGGTCGCGCTCGATACACCGCTCAACAGCTGCTTTGATTACCGCTGGGAATGCCAGCCGGGCGAAGAGCCGGCGGTGGGCCAACTGGTGCTGGTGCCCTTCGCGCGGCGCGAAGTGGTGGGCCTGATCGTGGCCGTCAAGGGAGACACCGAGGTCCCGCCGGACAAGCTGAAGGATGCGATCGCCGTGCGCGGCCAGCTCTCGCCGCTGTCCGAGCGCTGGCTGGCGCTGGCGCGTTTCGCCGCCGACTATTACCAGCGCCCGCTGGGCGAGGTGGCGCTGCCCGGCCTGCCCAAGAACCTGCGGGTGCCGAAGACCGTGGCGCTGGACCGCGCGCTGAAAAAACTGGCCAAGGATGGGAGTCCGCACGATCCGACGCCGTCCGGCATGCCTGTGCTGAACCCGGCGCAGCAGGAGGCGGCCGGCAGCATCGGCGCGGCGCAGGGCTTTACCCCGATCCTGCTGTACGGCGTCACCGGCAGCGGCAAGACCGAGGTCTACCTGCAGGCCTGCGCCCAGGTGCTGGCGCGCGAGCAGGACGCCCAGATCCTGATCCTGGTCCCGGAAATCAACCTGACGCCGCAGCTGGAAGGGAACATCCGCGCGCGCTTCCCCGGCGTGATGCTGGCCACCCTGCACAGCAGCCTGTCCGAGGGCGAGCGCATGCTGCACTGGCTGGCCGCCCACCAGGGCCGGGCGCGCATCGTGCTGGGCACGCGCCTGGCCATCCTGTCCTCGCTGCCGAACCTCAAGCTGATCATCATCGACGAGGAGCACGACCCCTCGTACAAGCAGCAGGAAGGCCTGCGCTATTCGGCGCGCGACCTGGCCGTGTGGCGCGCGCACCAGCTGGGCATCCCGATCGTGCTCGGCTCGGCCACGCCCTCGCTCGAGACCTGGCACCACGCCCAGTCCGGCCGCTACCGCAAGCTGGAGCTGCGCGAGCGCGCCGTGCGCGACGCCGTGCTGCCTACCGTGAAGCTGGTCGACATGGAGCGCGACCGCCCCAAGGATGGCTTGACCGGCGCCCTGATCGCCGCGCTGCGCACGCGCCTGGATCGCGGCGAACAGTCGCTGCTGTTCCTGAACCGGCGCGGCTACGCCCCGGTGATCTGCTGCGACGCCTGCGGCTGGATCAGCAACTGCACCCGCTGCACCGCCTTCATGGTGCTGCACCGGCCCGAGCACCGGCTGCGCTGCCACCACTGCAGCCTGGAACTGCGCATCCCGCGCCATTGCCCGACCTGCGGCAACGTCGACCTGCAGCCGCTCGGGCGCGGCACCCAGCGCATCGAGGAAGGCCTGGCGGCGATGTTCCCGGAAGCGCGCATCCTGCGCATCGATGCCGATTCCACCCGCCTGAAGGGCAGCGCCCAGGCGGCCTTCGACACCGTGCACCGGGGCGAGGTGGACATCCTGGTCGGCACCCAGATGGTCGCCAAGGGCCACGACTTCAAGAAGCTCACCCTGGTGGGCATCCTGAACCCGGACACCGCCCTGTTCTCGCAGGACTACCGCGCCAGCGAGCGCCTGTTCGCCCAGCTGATGCAGGTGGCGGGCCGGGCCGGGCGGGCCGGAGCCGCTTCGGAGGTGCTGGTGCAGACCCGCTACGCCAGCCACCCGCTGTATGGCGCCGTCATGCGCCACGACTACGACCGCTTCGCCGGCAGCCTGCTGGAAGAACGCCGCCAGGCCGGCCTGCCGCCCTTCATGTACCAGGCGCTGCTGCGCGCCGAGGCGCCCGAGCTGGCCAATGCGATCGCCTTCCTGGAGGCGGCGCGCGACAGCCTGGTATGGGACGCCGTGATGATCAACGACCCGATCCCGATGACGATGACGCGCGTGCACAACGTCGACCGCGCGCAGCTGCTGGTGGAATCGAGCTCGCGCCCGGCCCTGCAGGCCTTCCTGCGCGAATGGGTCGAGATCCTGCGCGGCATGAAGTCGCGCGTGCGCTGGTCGCTCGAGGTCGATCCGCTCGATATCTGAGCGCTGCAATTATTCGTGAGTTTCGCCCGGCGATTCTTTGATAGAGTCGGCGTTTCTGTCACGCGAAGAGAGCCTGTCTTGCGCACTTGCGCCGTTTTACTTGCCGTCGTGCTCGCCCTGTCGCCGGCGGCGCCGGCGCACGCCGGATCGGACGATGGATGGGACATGGTGCAAAGCGTGCGCAGCCGGATCGAAGGGCGCAACTGCGACGGCGCCGTCGGTCTTCTCAAGGAGGGCCTCAAGGCCGGCTATCCGGAAGTGGCGCTGCTGGCCGGATCGATGCATGAGCAAGGCATCTGCGTCAAGCCCGATTGGGACACTGCGATCACCTTCTACATTCAGGCTTACCAGGGCGGTTTGCCGCTGGCCGCCGAGCGTCTGGCGGCCGGTTATGCCGATCCCGCCAATGGCCCCGATGTCGCGGCGGCGCTCTGGTGGGGCCTGCGCGACCGCGGCGGCGCGCGCTACGCATCCTGTGTGGTCAGCGCGGCAGCGCAGCAGGATCCCGACCGCTTCGTTGCCGAACTAACTACCTGGGAGCGCGGCAAGCTGGCGCTGTGCAACTACATGGTCGGCGTGATCTCGACCATCTCCGCGGAAGTGAAGTATCCCAGGCGGGCGCAGAGGCTGGGCAGGGACGGCGAGGTCGTGCTGCGCTTCCTCCCGGCGGCGCCGCGGATCGACCTGGGCGAGGGGGCGGACGGCGGCGATACGCTGCCGGACAAGGCAGCCACCAGGGCGGGCTTCGAAACGACGCTGCGGGAAGCCGCCAATCGCGCCTTGCGCCGTTATCCGCAACCACCGGGCATTCCGGCCAGTACCGAGGCCTCGGTGAGATATGTGTTCGAGCTCCGGTAAATCGCTTTAACTGCTGCCTCCATGAGAAAGGCCACCATGCGCGCATTGTTCACCGCAACCCTGCTGCTCGCCACGTGCGGCACGGCGCTGCACGCCGGCGCGGGCACCCGTTCCGGCTCCCTGGCCGTCGACGCCATCCGCGGCAGCATCGCCGCGCAGAACTGCCAGCAGGCCGTGGACCGGCTCAAGAGCGGCCTGAAGAACGAGTACCCTGAAGTCTACCTGCTGGCCGGCTCGATGTACGAGAACGGCATCTGCGTGCGGCGCGACTGGGACCGTGCCGTCACGTTCTACGTCCAGGCGCATGACGCGGGCGAGAAGGATGGCGCCGCGCGGATCGCGGCCGGCTACGCCGACCCGGCCAATGGCGCCGACGTGGCGGCCGCGCTCTGGTGGGCGACGAAGACGCCCCCGTTCCGGTCGGGAGCGTGCGGCATGCCGAAGGAAGCGCTGGCGGACCCCGACCGCTTCGTCGCGGAACTGAAGACCTGGCCGCAGGCCCGGCTGTCCATCTGCAACTACTATGTCGGCGTGCTGTCCACCATTGGCGCCGAGGTGAAGTATCCGGACCAGGCGGCGGCCCATGCGATCGGCGGCGACGTCAAGCTGCGCTTCCTGCCGGGCATACCGCGCATCGACCTGCAGCGCGGCGAATCGCGCGAGTACGAGATGGTGGGCTGGGTCATGGTCGACGCGCTGCGCGACCGCAAGTCGCGCCGGATGGCGGACGGTTTCGAGACGGAGCTGAGCCGCGTGGCCAATCGCGCCCTGCAGCGCTATCCGCATCCCGGCGGCATCCCGGCCGATACCGTGGTCGAGATGAACTTCAGTTTCGGGATCGAGTACCAGATGCGCTGAGCCGCCGGGCCGCCTGCCTGGCCGGGGTGTCGCCCAGGGGCAGCAGGGCGCTGGCGCGCGCCAGGGTCCGCACCAGGGCCGCCTCGCCGGGCCGCAGGCCGCGCCCGCGCAGCTGCGGCAGCGAACGCACCGGCTCGGGCACGATCTCCACCGCGGCGCGCACCAGCAGGCGCTGCAGGGGACGGACCACGCCCGGCGCCAGCGGCGTCTCTTCCATGATGCGCAGGAACTCGGCCAGGATGCCGGAGCCCTCCAGCCCCGGCGCGGTCTCGCGCAGCAGCGCTTCCCACGCCGCCCAGGAGCGCGGCGCCCCGGTCGCCCCGTACAGCCGGGCGGCAGGCTCGCCTTCGGCAAAGGCGGCATCCTTTTCACCTGCGGACAGGGGCTGCGCGTAGCGGTGGTAGGCTTCGGTGAAGCCGAAGGTGGCGGTGGCCTGCACCCAGTCGAGCAGGCGCGGGTCGTTCGCATGATAAGGACGGCCGCCGGGCGTCGTGCCCGAGACCCGGTCGTGCATGCGCACGACGCGCGCGATCATCTGCTGCGCCGCCGAGCGCGGACCGTAGACGGTCATCATGGCCGCGAAGCCGGTGCGGCGCAGGCGCATGGCGGGGTCGCGCTGGAAGCCGCCATGGTCCCATACGCCCGAGCGCACCGAGGGCTCGCTCAGCTCGAGCAGCACCGCCGCCACACCGCCGATGAACAGCACCACCGGGTTGGCGAACACTTGCCAGGCGATGCCGTCGCTGGGAGCGAGCGCCGGCTCGCCCGCCGGCTGGCTGAAGTCGAAGGCCATGCCGGGAGGCGGGCGCAGCAGCTCCTTGAACGATTCCAGCATGGCTTCTCCCGGGTTGAACGCGAGCATGGTCGCATATCGGCGCGGGTCCGGCGGTCCGCTTGAAAATCGCGTATCGTTTCGTCATGTTCTGTAGAGAGACCCGGAGAAGACGATGAACAAACTGGACGTGGATGTCGCCATCATCGGCACCGGCACCGCCGGCATGACGGCCTATCGGGCGGCGAAGGCGCAAGGGGCCCGGGTGGTGGTCATCGAAAGCAGCCACTACGGCACCACCTGCGCGCGGGTCGGCTGCATGCCCAGCAAGCTCCTGATCGCGGCGGCGGAAAGCGCCCATGCGATGCGCCACAGCGCGCCCTTCGGCGTGCATGCGGGCGAGGTCCGCATCGACGGCCGCGCCGTGATGGAACGGGTGCGGCGCGAGCGCGACCGCTTCGTCGGCTTCGTGCTGGAAAGCGTGGAATCCTTCGACGATGAGGACAAGCTGCGCGGCCATGCGCGCTTCACCGGCCCCCATACCCTGGCGGTGGACGACCATACCGAGATCACCGCCGGCCGCATCGTCATCGCCACCGGTTCCACGCCCGTGCGCCTGCCTGAGCTGGAGAACGTCGGCCCCGGCATCGCCACCAGCGACGACGTGTTCTACTGGGACGACCTGCCACAGTCGGTAGCCGTGATCGGCACCGGCGTGATCGGCCTGGAACTGGGCCAGGCCCTGCACCGCCTGGGCGTGCGCGTGAAGCTGTTCGCGCGCGGCGGCAGTATCGCCCACCTGAGCGACCCGGAAGTGCTGCGCAGCGCCACCCGCGTGCTCGCGGAGGAGCTCGACATCCAGTTCCAGTCGAAGGTGGTGGGCGCGGTGCAGGAAGACGATGCAGTGGCGCTCACGGTCAGCGACGCCCTCGGCGCGGAACAGACCGAACGCTTCCAGGTCGTGCTGATGGCAACCGGCCGCAGGCCCAACGTGCACGACATCGGACTGGAGCATACGGGGCTGGAGCGCGGTCCGGACGGCATTCCTCTTTTTGATACCCGCACCATGCAGTGCGGGACCAGCCACATCTTCATTGCCGGCGACGCCAACAACGAGCGCCCGCTGCTGCACGACGCGGCCGACCACGGCAAGATCGCCGGCGACAACGCGGGCCGCTATCCGGACGTGCGCCCCGGCCTGCGCCGCACCCCGATCGGGGTGGCGTTCACCGAACCGAACATCGCCACCCTGGGCGCGAGCTACCGCAGCCTGTGCGAAGGGGGCAAGCGCAAGTTCGCGGTGGGTTCCGTGTCCTTCGCGAACCAGGGCCGCAGCCGGGTGATGTTGCAGAACAAGGGGATGCTGCGGGTGTATGCGGAATACGGCTCGCGCCGCTTCCTGGGCGCCGAGATGATCGCGCCGCGCGCCGAGCACCTGGCGCATCTTCTATCCTGGGCATGCCAGATGCGCATGACGGTGGACCAGATGCTGGAGATGCCCTTTTATCACCCGGTGATCGAGGAAGGCGTGCGCACGGCGCTGCGCGACCTGGCGCAAAATCTGGCGAAAGGGGAGAGCGACGTCGACGCGGCCGATACCGAGCCGGGGACGTAATTCAGCTCAGCTTAATCAGTCTCGAAAAAGATTAGCGAAACTTAATTCAAGTAACTCGCATCCAGCTTGCCCTCGCCGGCCAGCTGGCGCAGGATGCGCACGGTGTCGATGTCGGCTTCCTGGTAGGCGGAGCGCTTGAAGTCGTCGTACATCGCGTTGGCCGGGTCGGTGTGCTCGCCCTGGCCATCGTCGTAGCAGAAGCGCACCAGCAGTACGGCGTCGGTCGGCGCCTCGATGATCATCCTCAGGCTGGAGGGAGCGATCTCGCCCTGGGCCGGCACTTCGTAGCGCACTTCCTTCAGTGGGGTCAGGTACACGACGTCGTCGATCACCAGGTCGCCGTAGCGCAGGCGGCGCGCGAAGCTACCGCTGGTCCGGCTGCCGATCGTGCATTCGTCCAGGTGCGGCACGAACATGGTCGGCGACTCGGCGCGCAGCACCAGCCCGCGCCACAGCTGTTCGATCGAAATGGTGTCGATCAGCGGGTTGAGCGGATCGTTGATCTGGATGAGATGTTCAAATTTCATGGTGCAGTCCGAATAAGGCCCTGGCGCGTGGCGCCACAAGGCTGCGATGGTACCCGATTGCGCGCCCGCGCGTCGCCCTCCCCCAGCGGGGAAGCGCGCGCTTTCATTGGTAATATAACGGTAGTTCTCAACAGTCCCGGTCTCGAAAGGGTGTCATGCAGCGTTTCATCAGTCTCGCCCTCATTGCCATGGCATGCGCCGCGGGCGCCCGGGCCGGGGAAGTCCAGGTAGCGGTCGCCGCCAATTTCACCGCCCCGATGCAACGCATTGCCGCGCAATTCGGCAAGGACACCGGCCACCGGGCGAAGCTGGCCTTCGGTTCCACGGGCAAGTTCTATGCGCAGGTCAAGAACGGCGCGCCCTTCGAGGTATTGCTTGCCGCGGACGACGACACCCCGGCACGGCTGGAACGGGAAGGGCAGGCGGTGCCCGGCACCCGGTTTACCTATGCGGTCGGCAGGCTGGTCCTGTGGTCGGCGCGGGAAGGCTACGTCGATGCCGGGGGCGAAGTATTGCGCAGCAGCGATGTCAGGCACATCGCGATCGCCAATCCGAAGACCGCGCCCTATGGCACGGCGGCGGTGGCGGTCCTGAAAAAGCTGGGATTGTTCGACACGGTGCAGGGCAGGCTGGTGCAGGGCGAGAACATCGCGCAGACCCACCAGTTCGCCAGCACGGGCAATGCGCAGCTCGGCTTCGTCGCGCTGTCCCAGGTGGCCAGGGACGGTCGGATCGCCTCGGGGTCCGGCTGGATCGTGCCGGCCAGCCTGCACGATCCGATCCGCCAGGATGCGCTGCTCCTGGCCAAGGGGCGCGCCAACCCTGCCGCGGCGGCCCTGCTGGACTACCTGAAGTCGGACAAGGCGCGCGCCATCATCGCCTCCTACGGCTACGAACTGTAAGCCGGCATGGAAGGGAGCAACCTCGCAGCCGTGTGGCTGACCCTCAAGCTGGCGGCTATCGTCACGATCCTCCTGCTGATCCTCGGGACGCCGGTCGCGTGGTGGCTGGCGCGCACGCGTTCGCGTATGAAAAGCGTGGTCGGGGCGGTCGTGGCCCTGCCGCTGGTGCTTCCGCCGACCGTGCTCGGTTTCTACCTGCTGGTCGCCATGGGACCGAACGGCCCTATCGGACGCACGACCGAGGCCCTCGGCCTGGGCACCCTGGCGTTCACCTTTCCCGGACTGGTGATCGGCTCGGTCTTCTATTCCATGCCCTTCGTCGTGCAGCCCCTGCAGAATGCCTTCGAGGCGATCGGCGAACGTCCGCTGGAAGTCGCCGCGACCCTGCGGGCCGGTCCCTGGGACAGCTTCTGGTCGGTGGTGGTGCCGCTGGCGCGCCCCGGTTTCCTGTCCGGCGCGGTGCTCGGCTTCGCGCATACGATCGGTGAATTCGGCGTGATCCTGATGATCGGTGGGAACATCCCGGACAAGACCCGCGTGGTGTCCGTCCAGATCTACGACCATGTCGAGGCGATGGAGTATGCGCAGGCGCACGGGCTGGCCGGCGGCATGCTGGTGTTCAGCTTCGTGGTGCTGCTGGCGCTGTACACCTTCAATCCGCCATCGCTGAAAGGCATCCGCGGATGAGCGGCATCCGCGCCAGGTTCCGCATCGACCGCGGCGGCTTCCTGCTGGATGTCGACCTCGCCCTGCCGGGCCGCGGCGTGAGCGCCCTGTTCGGCCCCTCGGGCTCGGGCAAGACCACCTGCCTGCGCGCGCTCGCCGGCCTCGAACGGGCGCCGAACGGCTACGTCGCGCTGGACGGCGAGGTGTGGCAGGACGAGGCGCGCGGGCTGTTCGTGCCGACCCACCGGCGCGCCCTCGGCGTGGTGTTCCAGGAGGCCAGCCTGTTCCCGCACCTGACTGTGCGCGGCAACCTCGAATTCGGCTTGCGGCGCGTCGCCGGCGCCGAGCGGCGCTTCGAACTCGGGGCGGTGGCGGCGATGCTCGGCATCGCGACCCTGCTCGAGCGCAAGCCGGCCAGTCTCTCCGGCGGAGAACGCCAGCGTGTCGCGATCGCGCGGGCCTTGCTGTCCTCGCCGCGCCTGCTGCTCATGGACGAGCCGCTCGCCGCGCTCGACCTGCGGCGCAAGCAGGAAATCCTGCCTTACCTGGAGCGCATGCACGACGAGCTGTCCATCCCGATCGTCTACGTCAGCCACGCGCCGGATGAAGTGGCGCGCCTGGCCGACCACCTGGTGCTGCTCGACGCCGGACGCGTGGTGGCCAGCGGCCCGCTCACCGAGACCCTGGCCCGTGCCGACCTGCCGCCGGTATTCGCCGACGATACCGGGGTGGTGCTCGATACCGTGCTGGCCGGACATGAAGCCGATGAGCTGTCGCGCCTGTCGTTCGCGGGCGGCTCCCTGTACGTCGGACGGCGCAGCGAAGCGCTGGGCAGCCGCCTGCGCTGCCGCATCCACGCAAGGGATGTCAGCATCGCGCTGGAGCGGCCCCACCGCAGCAGCATCGTCAACCTGCTGCCGGCGGTCGTGACGGCGAGCGCCGCCACCGACACGCCGGGCCACGTGCTGGTGCAGATGCGCATGGGCGAGGTGCCGCTCCTTGCCCGCATCTCCGAACGCTCGCGGCGCGAACTGGAAATCCGTCCCGGCCTGGCGGTCTGGGCGCAGGTCAAGGCGGTCGCACTGCTGGCCTAGGATGATTGTTGCAAAACAGGCCAGGGCGCGATTTTTTCCGGGATGATTTTGGCGCGGTTTCGACCTCGGCCTTACAATACCCGGCCATTCTGCAGAAATCTTTCCCATGTCCAACGCACCAAAATTCGGCCTCAACGGGCCGCAGAGCGAAGCCGTGCTCTATCTCGATGGCCCATGCCTGGTGCTGGCCGGTGCCGGCTCGGGCAAGACGCGCGTCATCACGCAGAAGATCGCGTACATGATCGAAGACCGCGGCTACGACCCGCGCACGATCGCCGCCCTGACCTTCACCAATAAGGCCGCGCTCGAGATGCAGGAACGCATCGCCAAGCTGCTCAAGCAGCCCAAGCAGGCCAAGCAATTGACCGTCTCCACCTTCCACTCTCTCGGCGTCAAGATCCTGAGACAGGAAGCCGCCGGCGTCGGCCTGAAGGACAAGTTCTCGATCATGGACAGCGACGATTGCTATACCGTCGTCTCCGACCTGGCGCTGACCACCGACAAGCAGGAAATCCGCCGCATCCAGAACGCGATCTCGCTATGGAAGAACGGCCTGGTCGACCCGGAAGACGCGATTCAAGCAGCGAAAGACGAGGACGAGGCGATGTCCGCGCGCGTCTACCGCAGCTACCTGGCCACCCTGCAGGCCTACCAGGCGGTCGATTTCGACGACCTGATCCGCCTGCCGGTGGAGCTGTTCCGCAACAACGAATCGATCCGCGACCGCTGGCAGCGCCGCCTGCGCTACCTGCTGATGGACGAGTACCAGGACACCAACACCTGCCAGTACGAACTGGTGAAGCTCCTGGTCACGGGCCTGGGCAAGAAGCCGATGTTCACCGCCGTGGGCGACGACGACCAGGCGATCTACGCCTGGCGCGGCGCCTCGGTGGAAAACCTCAAAACCTTGCAGACCGACTTCCCCGACCTGCGCGTGATCAAGCTGGAACAGAACTACCGCTCCACCACTCGCATCCTGCAGGCGGCCAATGCCGTCATCGGCAACAACCCGAAGCTGTTCGAGAAGTCGCTCTGGTCCGAGCACGGCCTGGGCGAGCCGATCGAGGTGCTGGGCATGCAGAGCGACGAGCAGGAAGCCGAGCAGGTCGCCATCATGATCTCGGCCGATCACTTCCAGCGCAAGAACAAGTGGACCGACTACGCCATCCTGTACCGCGGCAACCACCAGGCGCGCGTGATCGAGCAGGCCCTGCGCAAAGAGCGCATCCCCTACACCATGTCGGGCGGCCAGAGCTTTTTCGACAAGGCCGAGATCAAGGACATCATCGCCTACCTGCGCCTGATCGCGAACCAGGACGACGACCCGGCCTTCATCCGCGCCGTCACCACGCCCAAGCGCGGGGTCGGCATGGCGACGCTCGAGACGCTGGGCGAATTCTCCAAGCAGTGGAACTGCTCGCTGTTCGAGGCCGCGCGCAAGGGCGGCCTGGAGGCCAAGCTGGCCGAGCGCCAGCTGGCGCCGCTGCGCGACTTCTGCCGCTTCATGCTGGAGCTGGAAGACCGCGCCACCCGGCCCGGCCCGTCCGGCAGCGGCGACAATGCTGCCGAGGTGCTGGACGACATGATGAAGGAGATGAACTACGAGCACTACCTGTACGAGAACTTCGACGACCGCGCGGCCCAGGCCAAGTGGCAGAACGTACTGGAATTCACCAACTGGCTGAAGGAACGCGGCCGGGGCGGGCGCGACCGCGATGGTGAGGAAAAGAACCTGCTGGAGCTGACCCAGATGGTGGCCCTGATGTCGATGCTGGAAGGCTCGGACGAGGAACAGGATGCGGTGCGCATGTCCACCCTGCACGCCTCCAAGGGCCTGGAATACCCGCACGTGTTCCTGGTGGGGGTGGAAGAGGGCATCCTGCCGCACAAGGGCGATCCGGATGCGCCGGTGGAGGTCATGGCCGCCCGCATCCAGGAGGAACGCCGCCTGATGTACGTCGGCATCACGCGCGCCCAGCGTACCCTGCGCCTAACCTGGTGCAAGAAGCGCAAGCGCGCCGGCGAGCTGGTGCACTGTGAACCCTCGCGTTTCATCAAGGAGATGGCGCTCGACGTCGGCGACGCGCCGCCCAAGGAAACCGAAGTGCTCAGTCCCAAGGAAAGGCTGGCCAGCCTGAAGGCCTTGCTGGCCATGCCGAAAGCATAATTGTGCGGTCGATGCGTTGCACATAAGCCTTGGTGCCTTGCTAATAGCCGCGCACGATTGAAATTCTTATTTGACTTCATTTGTGCTGCGGGAAATACTTTCCGGAAAGCGAGCTCAGTGTAGAGTCTTGCAACCACTTTCTGACTATTTCACGCATGGCAACCGTTACCGACCTGACCAAGACGCCCATGTCCGGGCTGAACCACATCGACGCGCTGCTCGACATCGGCCCCGATTGGAACTACATGATCGGCGTCACGCCGAACACGATCTACTACACCTTCGACATTTCCTCAGGAAACGAAGTGGACCAGGACACCGGCAAGGCAGTGACTGGGCAGGCGATATTCAATATCGACCAGCAAGCCGCCGCGCGCACCGCCTTCTCCTATCTGCAGCAGGTGACCGGCATCCAGTTCGTCGAAACCGCGAACGGCAGCAATGCCCAGATTCACCTGGCGAACCTCGACCTGCAAGGCAGCCAGACGACCGGCCTGTGCAGCTGGAATGGGCCGTATTCCTACATCGGCAACACCGTTGTCGACTACAAGCCGAATGCCTATGTCTATCTCGACAACGTCGAGTGGAAGGCGCAGAACAGCAAGCCGGTCCCGGGCAGCGAGGGTTACCAGACCCTGCTGCATGAGCTGGGGCACGCGCTCGGCCTCAAGCATCCCTTCCATGAGGGCGACGAGCAGGACCACATCCATTTGCCCTTCCAGCAGGACAACACCGGCAACACGATCATGTCGTACACGGATACCGGCGGACCGTACAGCACTTTCAGCCCCTACGACATCGCCGCGCTGAATTGGCTGTACGGCGGTGACGGCCTGGGCGGCGCGCTCGGCGTCGACGCCGGCGGGCGCTACATCACCGGCACCACCGGGGCCGACCGCATTACCGGTTCGGCCGGCAACGACCGCATCGTCGTCCTTGGCGGCAACGACGTCATCGACGGCGGGGCCGGCCTTGATACCGTCGTGTTCAGCCGTGGCCGCAGCGAATACAGCTTCAGCGAGAACGGCAGCGGCAGCCTGCTCGCGACCCACGCGACGCTGGGCACCGTCACGCTCACCAACATCGAACTGCTCGCCTTTACCGATGGACAGTACCAGCGTTCCCAGGTGACGGCCGATACCGTGGCGCCGCCTGCGCCGGTGCTGACAGTACGCAAGAACGCCGCCGATTACCTCCCGACCGGTTCCACGCCGGTTTTCACGGGCCAGGTGGAGCCGAACGCCGTGGTGCGCATCTACTACAATGACAAGGTCGTTGCCGAAGCCCGCACCGATGCCAGCGGAGTATTCAGCATCGTGGGCAGCGACTTCCCCGATGGACGCGGCTATTCCGTGTACGCGACCGCTACCGATAGCGCCGGCAATGTGTCCGTGCGTAGCGCCCCCCTCAGCTTCCACGTCGACGCCACCGCACCGGTGGCCCCGACGTCCAGCGTGGCGCTGCCCCAAGGAGGGAACCAGCCCGTTTTCAGCGGCGCTGCCGAAGCGGGAACGACCATCCAGCTGGTCCGTCTCAGCGACGGTGTGGAGATCGGCCGCACCGTTACCAACAACGACGGTACTTGGAAAATTGACTCGCCGGCACTTCCGAACGGGAACTACGACGTCTTGGCGGCGTCGGTCGATATTGCCGGTAACGCTTCCAGCGCGGAAACGCTCCTGCAGTTCACCATTAACAGCACGCTGAACATGAGTGGTGACGCCGCGAACAACCGCTTCACGCCGGGCGCGGGCAACAATGCCATCGACGGCATGGGCGGCATCGACACCGTCGTCTACGCCGGCGCGAGCAGCAATTTCACGATCGCACGCGGCGTCTATGGCGTGACCGTCACCGAGAAGAGTGGCGCCCTTGGCACCGATAACCTGATCAATGTCGAGCGCATCCAGTTCGCCGACGGCTGGAAGGCGATCGACATCGATGGCATCGGCGGCCAGGTCTACCGCCTGTACGAGGCGGTCTTCGGCCGCCCCTCGGACAAGACCGGCATGGGCTATTGGATCGACCGCATGGAAAAAGGCACCAGCCTGCTGCAGGTCGCCAAGGAGTTCATCACCAACCAGCCAGAGTTCGACAAACTATATGGCGCGAACCCGAGCGACGGCGAATTCCTGACCAAGTTGTACGCGAACATCCTCGACCGTGCACCGGATGCTGCCGGCTACGCGTATTGGGTGGGACGTATCGTCGATAGCAGCCGCGAGCAAATCCTGATGGAATTCAGCGAAGGTTTCGAGAACCAGGCTCAGGTGATCGGCAGCATCAGCGGCGGTATTGACTACACGCCCTGGACCGGTGCCTGACCCGGGAGCCGGCGCGAGACTGGCATAATGCCGGTTTTGCGCCGGAGCCAATCGTGAGCCAGGAAGACCGTTTTGTCGATATCGAGATCAAGCTCGCGCACCAGGAAGACCTGGTCGAGACGCTGAACGACACCATTTACCGCCAGGGCCGTCGTATCGACCAGCTCGAAGCCCTGGTCGCCTCGCTGGTGGACCACGTCCGCACCCTGCAGTCCACCCGCCAGGGACCGGTCAACGAGAAACCGCCCCACTACTGACACCGGCGCCGGCCAGCATGGCGCCCAGCCGCTTGCCCAGGCAGAGCAGGGTGAGGGTGGGCGGCAGTCCCCACGGCTGCGGGATCACCGAGGCGTCGCACACGTACAGTCCGGGCGCGGCGCGCAGGTCGCTGTCCACGCCCGCGCCGATACGCACGCTGCCGCCCGGATGGGCGGCGAAATGGCGGGTCGCAAAGACCTGCTTCGCTCCCGCTGCGTCCAGGATCCGGCGCGCCATCCCGATGCCCTGTTCGAAGCGCGCGCGGTCGCCTGGCGTCAGGCGCTTGTCCACCCAGCGCGGGCCGACCGCGCCGCCGATGTCGTCGCGGATCTTCACCATCAGGCTCAGCGTGCGCCGGTGCGCGCCGACCCGGTCGACGCGGCCGGCCTGCAGCGCGAACGCGGCGTACATCGGCGCCGGCAGCGTCAGGTCGGCCAGTGCGATGCCCTGGTCCGGGAAGCTGGCGCCGGCCGCCATCGGCACCTCGGCGCCGCCATCGACGTCGTCCACGCTGCCCATCACGGCGACGACCGGATCGCTGAAGAAGGGGGCGTGACGCGGGCCCAGGCCGGATGCATGCAACAGGCGCGGGCTGCCGATGCCGCCGCCCGCCAGTACCACCGTCGGCGCGCGTGCCGTGTGCGTGCCGCCCGCGCGCCGGAATTCCACGCCGATGGCGCGTCCGTCCTCCACCAGCACGCGCCGCACCCGGCTGCGGTCGAGCAGCACGGCGCCGTCGCGGCAGGCTTCCTCGATGAAATCGCGCGCGCTCCATTTGGCGCCATAGGGGCAGCCGTACACGCAGCGCCAGCAGCCGCTGCGGCAGGCCTGCGGGCGAATCATCTTGTCGAGCTTTTCCCATGGGAGGCCGGCGGCGCGCGCCGCCGCCATGATGCGCCCGGCCATCGGGCCGACCAGGCTGTCGGGCAGGGGCGCGAGCGGCAGTTCCGCGCGCAGGGCGGCGAGAAACGGCGCCAGCTCGATGCCGTGGGCCGCGAACATGGCGGCGGGAGGCGCGGCGGCGGTGGCGAAGTTCAGCGCCGAGCTGCCGCCCAGGCCGGTACCGGCCACCAGCAGCGAGGCGTCGCGGTGCAGCCAGGTGCCGCGGCCGGGCAGGGCCATGCTGGCCATCTGGCCCAGGGTGCCGGCCAGGGGCGCGGCGCTGCCCTGCTCGAGGATGAGCACGCGGGCGCCATCGCGCGCCAGTTCGCGCGCCGTGCTGGCGCCGCCGGGGCCGGTGCCGACGACGATGGCGTCGTAGGGGCGTTGGGTGAGGGATTCCATGGTGAAAACGATGCTAGCACGGCCAGAATTGATACATGGCCGATACATGCCGATACATGGCCGATACATGTGCCATACATACCTTTTTTATTGTGACGACGTGCGTATAAGCCTGCTATGATCGTCGCGCAACGGCTGTCGAGCACTCCCGGCAGCTCCTTCAAAAGAGTCCGAAAGATCGCATGAACCGACCACACCTGTTCATCGTTGCCGCCAGCCTCGCGCTCGCGCACACTGCAGTTGCGGCACCTGCCGCACCGGCCCTTGACGCCTCCAATCCGTTCGCCCAGCCCAGCAGCCTGCCGCTGAACTATCCGGCTTTCGACAAGATCAGGAACGAGCACTTCCTGCCTGCCTACGCCGCCGGCATGGCCGAGCACCTGCGCGAGATCGACGCCATCGCCAATAGCCGCGCGGCGCCGAGTTTCGACAACACCATCGTCGCCATGGAGCGCGCCGGCCAGATGCTGTCACGCGTGGCCGCCGTGTTCTCCAACCTGCAGACGGCGAACACCAACGAGGTGCTGGATGCGGTCGACCGCGAGATGTCGCCCAGGCTGGCCGCGCACAACGACGCGATCTACCTGAACCCGGCCCTGTTCCAGCGCGTGAAGACCCTGCACGCCAAGCGCGCCTCGCTGGGGCTGGACGCCGAATCGAAGCACCTGCTCGAGCGCGTGTACAAGGAATTCGTGCGCGCCGGCGCCAACCTGTCGAGCGCCGACAAGGACAAGCTCAAGAAATACAACGCCGAAATCGCCTCGCTGCAATCGGACTTCTCGCAGCGCGTGCTGAAGGAAGCCAATGCCTCGGCGCTGATCGTGGACACGCGCGAGGAGCTGGCCGGCTTCTCGGATGCCGAGATCCATGCCGCAGCAAGCGAGGCGGAAAAGCGTGGCCTCAAGGGCAAGTACGCGATCGCCATCGTCAACACCAGCAGCCAGCCGCCGCTGGCCAGCCTTACCAATCGCAGCACCCGCGAGCGCCTGATGGCGGCCTCCCTGAATCGCGGCAGCCGCGGCGGCGAGTTCGACACCCGCCAGCTGGTGCTGCGCCTGGTCAAGCTGCGCGCCGAGCGCGCCGCGTTGCTGGGCTACCCGAACTACGCGGCCTATTCGCAGGAACTGGAAACGGCCAAGAACCCGGCCGCCGTCAACAAGCTGCTGGCCGAACTGGCCAAGCCGGCGGTGAACAACGCACGCAAGGAAGCGGCCGAGATCCAGAAGCTCATCGACAAGGAAAAGGGGGGCTTCAAGGTCGCCAGCTACGACTGGCCGCTGTACCAGGACAAGGTGCGCGCCGCGAAGTACAACTTCGACGAGAACCAGCTGCGCCCTTACTTCGAGCTGAACCGCGTGCTGGTGGACGGCGTGTTCTTCGCCGCCACCAAGGAATTCGGCATCACCTTCAAGGAGCGCAAGGACCTGCCGGTCTACGATCCGGACGTGCGCGTGTTCGATGTGTTCGACCACGACGGCAAGCAGCTGGCGATCTTCCTGTTCGACCCTTACGCACGCGGCAACAAGCAGGGCGGCGCCTGGATGAACGAGTACGTGTCGCAGTCGCACCTGCTGGGCAAGCGCCCGGTGGTCGGCAACCACCAGAACATCCCCAAGCCCCCGGCCGGCCAGCCTACCTTGCTGACCTATGACGAAGTGCGCACCATGTTCCACGAGTTCGGCCACGCGCTGCACGGCATGTTCTCGGACGTGAAGTATCCGCACTTCTCGGGCACCAACGTGCCGCGCGACTTCGTCGAGTACCCCTCGCAGGTCAACGAGATGTGGGCGATCTGGCCCGAGGTGTTATCGAACTACGCCAGGCATTACCAGACCGGCGCGCCGATGCCGAAGGAATTGCTGGACAAGGTGGTCGCCTCGAAAAAGTTCAACCAGGGCTACATGACCACCGAGTACCTGGCCGCCTCGCTGCTCGACCAGCGCTGGCACCAGCTCAAGCCGTCCCAGATTCCGACCGACGTACTGGCCTTCGAGGCCAAGGCGCTGAAGGATGCCGGCGTCGACTTCGCCCCGGTGCCGCCGCGCTACCGCACAACGTATTTCTCGCACTCGATGAACGGCGGCTATTCGGCCGGCTACTACGCCTACCTGTGGAGCGAAAAGCTCGACGCCGACACCGTGCAATGGTTCACCGAGAGCGGCGGCCTGTCGCGCAAGAATGGCGACCACTTCCGCAAGACCCTGCTGTCGCGTGGCGGCAGCGCCGATGCGATGGACCTGTTCCGCAACTTCCGTGGCCGCGATCCGGTCATCCAACCGCGGCTGCAACGCGGGTGTCTGACGTTTAATTATTTTTTTTCCGGCGCCGCGCCTTTCGCCGCGGGCCCACACCCCGGGCGGCGAAAGGCAGGCGTGTTTCAACGTAGTTCAATCACCATTCGAGATACCATGAATCGTCCCCGTATGCTCCTGATCGCGGCAAGCGTCGCGATGGCCAACCTGGCCTATGCCGCGCCGCTCGATGCGTCCAACCCGTTCGCCAAGCCGAGCACCCTCCAGTACGGCTACCCGGCCTTCGACAAGATCAAGAACGAGCACTTCGCCCCGGCCTTCGCCGAAGCGATGCGCGAAGAGGCCGCCGAGGTCGATGCCATCGCCAACAACAAGGCCGCGCCGACGTTTGAAAACACCATCGTCGCGATGGAGCGTTCGGGCCAGTTGATGAACCGCGTGTCGGCAGTGTTCGGCACCCTGACCGGTTCCTACACCAACGACACCCTGCAGGCCCTGGCCAAGGAACTGGCGCCCAAGCTGGCCGCCCACAACGACGCGATCCGCCTGAACCCGAAACTGTTCCAGCGCATCCAGACCCTGTACGCCAAGCGCGACAAGCTGGGCCTGGACGCCGAATCGACCTACCTGATCGAGCGCTACCACAAGGACTTCGTGCGCGCCGGCGCCAAGCTGTCGAATGCCGACAAGCAGAAGCTGAAGGAGATGAACGGCAAGCTGGCCGCGCTGCAGACCCAGTTCAGCCAGAACGTGCTCAAGGAAGTGAACGCCTCGGCCTTCGTGGTCGACACCCGCGAGGAACTGGCCGGCCTGCCGGCCAAGGCCATCGACGCCGCCGCCGCCGAAGCGAAGAAGCGCGGCCTGGACGGCAAGTTCGTGATCCCGGTCGTGAACACCACCCAACAGGGCCCGCTGTCGATGCTGAGCAATCGCAGCACCCGCGAGAAGCTGTTGGCGGTGTCGCTGGCGCGCGGCTCGCGCGGCGGCGAGTTCGACAACCGCGACGCCGTGCTGCAACTGGCCAAGCTGCGCGCCGAGCGCGCCGAGCTGCTGGGCTACAGCAGCCACGCCGCGTACTCGCTGGAAGACCAGACCGCCAAGAACACCGCCGCGGTCAACAAGCTGCTGTCGGACCTGGCCGCGCCTGCCGTGCGCAACGCCAAGAAGGAAGCCGCCGAGATCCAGCAAGTGATCGACGCCGAGAAGGGCGGCTTCAAGGTCGCCGCCTACGACTGGAACTACTACAGCGACAAGGTGCGCGCCGCCAAGTATGCGTTCGACGCGAACCAGCTCAAGCCTTACTTCGAACTCGACCGCGTCCTGCACGACGGCGCTTTCTTCGCCGCCAACAAGCTGTGGGGCATCACCTTCAAGCAGCGCAAGGACCTGCCGGTGTATGACCCTGACGTGCGCGTGTACGACGTGTTCGAGGACAACGGCGAGCACCTGGCGATCTTCGTGCTCGACCCGTACGCGCGCCCGAACAAGCGCGGCGGCGCATGGATGGGCGCCCTGGTCAGCCAGAGCACCCTGCTGGGCAACAAGCCGGTCATCACCAACAACCTGAACCTGGCCAAGCCGGCGCCGGGCGAGCCGACCCTGCTCACCTGGGACGAAGTGCGCACCACCTTCCACGAACTCGGCCACGGCACCCACGGCTGGTTCTCGAAGGTGAAGTACCCGCGTTTCTCGGGCACCAGCGTGCCGCGCGACTACGTCGAACTGCCGTCGCAGGTCTACGAGATGTGGATGGCCTGGCCGGAAGTGCTGGCCAACTACGCCAAGCACTACCAGACCGGCGAGCCGATGCCGAAGGAACTGCTCGACAAGCTGAGCGCCTCGCAGAAGTTCAACGAAGGCTACCGCACCACCGAGTACCTGGCCGCCGCGGTGATCGACCAGCGCTGGCACCAGCTCGGCTCGAAAGCCGTCCCGTCCGACGTGAAGTCCTTCGAAGAGCAGGCGCTGAAGGATGCCGGCCTCGACTTCGCGCCGGTCCCGCCGCGCTACAGCTCGACCTACTTCTCGCACTCCTTCGCGGGCGGCTACTCGGCCGGCTACTACAGCTACCTGTGGGCCGAGCGCCTGGATGCCGACGCCGGCGAATGGTTCAAGGAGAACGGTGGCCTGAACCGCAAGAACGGCGACCGCTTCCGCAACATGGTGCTGTCGAAAGGCGGCACCATGGACGCGGTCCAGATGTACCGCGACTTCCGCGGCCGCGATCCGGTCATCGAGCCGCTGCTGGAGCGCCGTGGCCTGAACTGATGTCGATGAAGCCGGCGCTCGCGCCGGCTTTTTTGATTGCTGCATCCTTTCACTAAAACCATAACGAGGACACCATGATCCGTCCACATATCCTGCTGGTTGCCGCCGCCAGCGTCGCTTCCACCCTGGCCTATGCCGCTCCCGCCTCGATGCTCGAGGCCTCGAACCCGTTCGCCAAGCCGAGCACCCTGCCGTTCAACTATCCGGCGTGGGACAAGATCAAGAACGAGCACTTCGCCCCGGCCTTCGCCGAAGCGATGCGCCAGGAAAGCCTGGAAATCGAAGCGATCGCCAACAACAAGGCGGCGCCGACGTTTGAAAACACCATCGTCGCGATGGAACGCTCGGGCCAGCTGATGAACCGTGTCGGCGCCGCCTTCGGCACCCTGAAGGGTTCGTACACCAACGACACGCTGCAGGCCCTGGACAAGGAACTGGCGCCGAAGCTGTCGGCCCATAACGATGCGATCCGCCTGAATTCCAAGCTGTACGCCCGCATCAAGACCCTGTACGACAAGCGCAGCAAGCTGGGCCTGGACGCCGAAGGCCAGTACCTGATCGAGCGCTACCACACCGACTTCGTGCGCGCCGGCGCCCAGCTGTCCGATGCCGACAAGCAGAAGCTCAAGGAGATGAACGGCCAACTGGCCGCGCTGTCGACCCAGTTCGCCCAGAACGTGCTGAAGGAGGCGAACGCCTCGGCCCTGGTGGTGGACAGCCGCGCCGAACTGGCCGGCATGCCGGACAAGGCGGTCGACGCCGCCGCCCTTGAGGCGAAGAAGCGCGGCCTGGACGGCAAGTTCGTGATCCCGGTCGTGAACACCACCCAGCAAGCGGCCCTGTCGGTGCTGACCAACCGCGCCACCCGCGAGAAGCTGCTGGCGGCGTCCATGGCGCGCGGCTCGCGCGGCGGCGAATTCGACAACCGCGAGGTCGTGCTCAAGCTCGCCAAGCTGCGCGCCGAACGCGCCGTGCTGCTGGGCTACCCGAACCATGCGGCCTACAACCTGGCCGACCAGACCGCCAAGAACACGGGCGCCGTCAACCAGCTGCTGGCCGAATTCGCCAAGCCGGCCGTGAACAACGCGCGCAAGGAAGCGGCCGAGATCCAGAAAGTGATCGACCAGGAGAAGGGCGGCTTCCAGGCCGCCGCCCACGACTGGGCCTTCTACAGCGACAAGGTGCGCGCCGCCAAATACGCTTTCGACGGCAACCAGTTGAAACCCTATTTCGAACTGAACCGCGTGCTGGTGGACGGGGTGTTCTTCGCCGCCACCAAGGAATTCGGCATCACGTTCAAGGAACGCAAGGACCTGCCGGCCTACAACGAGGACGTGCGCGTGTTCGACGTGTTCGACCACGACGGCAAGCAGCTGGCGATCTTCACCTTCGACCCCTACGCGCGCCCGAACAAGCGCGGCGGCGCCTGGGCCAATGCCTGGGTACCGCAGAGCAAGCTGCTGGGCACCAAGCCGGTCATCGCGAACAACCTGAACATCGCCAAGCCGGCCGCGGGCGAGCCGACCCTCCTGACCTACGACGAAGTGCGCACCACCTTCCACGAGTTCGGCCACGCCCTGCACGGCATGTTCTCGGACGTGAAGTACCCGCGCTTCTCGGGCTCGCGCGTGCCGCGCGACTACGTCGAGTTCCCGTCGCAGGTGAACGAGATGTGGATGACCTGGCCGGAAGTGCTGGCCAATTATGCCAAGCACTACCAGACCGGCGCGCCGATGCCGAAGGAGCTGCTCGACAAGGTGCAGGCTTCGCAGCAGTTCAACGAAGGCTTCCGCACCACCGAGTACCTGGCCGCGGCGCTGCTGGACCAGGCCTGGCACCAGCTGTCGCCGAACCAGATCCCGACCGACGTGCTGGCCTTCGAGGCTGACGCGCTCAAGAAAGCGGGCGTTGACTTTGCCTTGGTGCCGCCGCGCTACCGCACCACCTACTTCTCGCACACCTTCTCGGGCGGCTACTCGGCGGGCTACTACGGCTACCTGTGGGCCGAGAAGCTGGACGCGGACACGGTCAACTGGTTCAAGGAGAACGGCGGCCTGACCCGCAAGAACGGCGACCACTTCCGCAAGACCTTGCTGTCGCGCGGCGGCACCATCGATGCGATGCAGATGTACCGCAACTTCAGCGGGCGCGATGCGCAAGTGCGTCCGCTGCTGGAACGCCGCGGCTTGACGGGGGAATAAGCCCGTCTGGCGCCGGCCGTGCAATGCGGCCGGCGCTTGTATACACTCCCGCCAATCCCTTCAACAGCAAGCCTCCAAGCGATGAGTGTTCAATCCCTCCACGGTATTACCTTAGAATCCCTGTTAACCCGCCTCGTCGAACACTATGGCTGGGAGGGGCTCGGCCGCCGGATCGACATCAACTGTTTCCAGAAAGACCCGAGCATCAAGTCGAGCCTGAAGTTTTTGCGTCGCACCCCATGGGCGCGCGAGCAGGTCGAGGCGCTGTACCTCGAGACCCGCTTCACCAACTAACGAGAGCGACATGTTGAACGAAAACGAGCACACCAACGAGCGCGATGAGAACCTGAAAGCGCACCTGAAGGCCTTGCACCGCCATCTGCAGGAGACCGATAACGTCGATCCCGAGCTGGAAACCCTGCTGCGCCAGCTCGACGGCGACATCGACCGCGCCCTCGCGCGCCACGCCGAGAGCGAGCTCGACGAGAACACCTATGGCCTGTCTTCCCGTACCCAGGAACTGGCGGCCCGCTTCGATGCGAACCACCCGACCTTCTCGGCCGGCCTGCGCCAGCTCGGCAATATGCTGTCCAATATGGGTATCTGACTACTGCCGCGCCGCAACTCATTGATAACTAAGCCATTTTTGGAGGCTGAGGGAGACCCAAAAATGGTTTTCCGGTACAATACCGGCCAATGAACTCCCCAGTAAACCTTTTCGCGAGCGTCCCGAAGCGCTCCAGCCGCGCTCCCGCCGCGCCTTTCCTCCCGATGTCCCGTGCCGAAATGGACAAGCTCGGGTGGGATTCGTGCGACATCATCCTGGTCACCGGCGACGCCTACATCGACCACCCGAGCTTCGGCATGGCGCTGGTCGGCCGCCTGCTGGAAGCGCAGGGCTACCGCGTCGGCATCATCAGCCAGCCGGACTGGACCTCGGTCGAGCCTTTCCGCGCGCTCGGCAAGCCGAACCTCTACTGGGGCATTACCGCTGGCAACATGGATTCGATGGTCAACCGCTACACGGCCGACCGCAAGATCCGTTCCGACGATGCCTATACCCCGAACGCCGAGCCGAACAAGCGCCCCGACCGCGCCGTCACGGTGTACTGCCAGCGCGCCCGCGAAGCCTTCCCGGGCGTGCCGGTGATCGCCGGCAGCATCGAGGCTTCGCTGCGCCGCATCGCCCACTACGACTACTGGTCGGACAAGGTGCGCCGCTCGGTGCTGTTCGAATCGAAGGCCGACCTGCTCATCTTCGGCAATGCCGAGCGCGCGCTGGTGGACGTCACGCGCCGTATCGCCGCCGGCGAGAACATCAAGAACATCCGCGACCTGCGCGGCACCGCCTTCCTGGTGCCGCACGGCTGGCTGCCGGACGACGAATGGAGCGTGCACAACTCGACCCGCGTCGACGTGCCGGGCCGCGTCGATCCGCATCCAAACCCCTACGCGATGGCGCAGGAAGACACGAAGGCGTGCGCCACCGAAAACGCGCAGCCCGAGCCGGTGGTGAAACCGGTGGTGATCATGACGCGCGAGGAGCGCCAGGCCGCCGCCCGCGCAAAGGCCCAGAAAACCGTGGTGCGCCTGCCTTCTTTCGAGACCGTCAGCGAAGACCCGGTGATGTACGCGCACGCCTCGCGCGTGTTCCACCTCGAGTCGAACCCGGGCAATGCGCGCGCCCTCGTGCAGCAGCACGGCGACCGCGACGTCTGGCTGAACGCGCCACCGCTGCCGCTGGCCATGGACGAGATGGACAACGTCTACGACCTGCCATACGCGCGCGCGCCGCACCCGAGCTACGGCAAGGCGCACATCCCGGCCTGGGAAATGATCCGCTATTCGGTGAACATCATGCGCGGCTGCTTCGGCGGCTGCACTTTCTGCTCGATCACCGAGCACGAAGGCCGCATCATCCAGAGCCGCTCGGAACCGTCGATCCTGCGCGAGATCGAGCTGATCCGCGACACCACCAAGAATTTTGCCGGCACCATCACCGACCTGGGCGGTCCGACCGCCAACATGTACCGCCTGGCCTGCAAGGATAAAAAGATCGAGGAGTCCTGCCGCCGCCTGTCGTGCGTCTACCCGACCATCTGCAGCAACCTGGGCACCGACCACAGCAAATTGATCTCTTTGTACCGCAAGGCGCGCGCCATTCCGGGCATCAAGAAGATCCTGATCGGTTCCGGCCTGCGCTACGACCTCGCGGTGCGCTCGCCCGAGTACGTCAAGGAACTGGTCACCCACCACGTGGGCGGCCTGCTGAAGATCGCGCCGGAGCATACCGAGCAGGGCACGCTCTCGAAAATGATGAAACCGGGCATCGGCGCCTACGACGAGTTCAAGCGCCTGTTCGACAAGTACTCGATCGAGGCCGGCAAGAAGCAGTACCTGATCCCGTATTTCATCGCCGCCCACCCGGGCTCGACCGACGAGGACATGCTGAACCTGGCACTGTGGCTGAAGAAGAACAACTTCAAGCTCGACCAGGTGCAGACCTTCACGCCGACGCCGATGGCGATGGCCACCACCATGTATCACTCGGGCAAGAACCCGCTGGCGAAGGTGACGGAAGATTCGGAAGTCGTCGAGACCGCCAAGAGCGGCAAGACCCGCAAGCTGCACAAGGCCTTCCTGCGCTACTACGATCCGGAGAACTGGCCGGTCCTGCGCGAGGGCCTGAAACGCATGGGCCGTGGCGACCTGATCGGCACGGGCGAGCGCCACCTGGTGCCGCCGCCAGGCGCCGAGCCGGCGCCGGACTGGGACCGCAAGCGCATGGTGCCGGGCGGGACGCCGGTGGGCGAGCGCGAGGTCGGCAAGCGCGGGCCGGGTACCGGACGCAGTAGCGGCGCGGGACGCGACAAGGTGCAGGTGCGCGTCGAGCGTGCGCCGGCCGCGGCCGTGGTGGCATCGTCCAAGGCCCGTCCTTCGATCCTCGATACGATCAAGGCCAAGCCGAAAGCAGGGCGCAAATAAGGCCGTCTTGCCGATACAAAAGCCGGAGCTGGTCTCCGGTTTTTTTTCGCCTATTTACCGGGAAATCTGGCCGGAAAACAAGCTGGTGAAGACCTTGTGCGCGCACAGGATCGCGCCGGGACGCAGCGCCACAATCGGATGCGGAGGGGCGCCGGCGCGTGCCGACGGCCTGTTCGATCACTTCTTTCCGGGAGCACAAAGTGAACCGCATACACGACCCAGGCCGGGCGCCGCACGGCCTGCTCCGGCTGTCCGCATGCTTGCTCGGCAGCATGCTCATCGTCGGCACGTCCGCCGCCTGGCAAGCGCCGGCGGCGGACGAACCGGCGCTCGAAAAAGCGCGCCCGGCGACAACGTACCGCGTGATCAACCTGCGTCCGTCCGGCGAGAGCCTGCAAGCCGGGATCGGCATGTTCAACGCCCGCAACCAGCTTGCGTTCTCGACCGGCGCCGGAGGCCTGATCCGCGGCTGGTTCTATGACGGCAGCAGCCTGGTGGACATCGGTTCGCTCAATGGCCGGACCACGCAGGTCAATGACCTCAACGATGCCGGGCAGGTCGTCGGCGCCGGCTTCATCCGCGACGCTGGCACCCCGGAGGCTCCCGGCGAGATCTATCATGCCTTCCTCTGGAGCAGGGCGAGAGGCATACGTGACCTCGGCACCCTCGGCGGGGACGGGACGTCCCGCGCAAACGCCATCAACAACCTGGGCCAGGTGGTGGGCGACGCCTATGCCCCCGACGGCAGGTTCCACGCATTCCTGTGGAGTGCGCGCGAGGGCATGCGCGATCTCGGCCTGCTCGGCTCGCGTCCCGACAGCGCCAGCGCTGCCAGCGGGATCAACGAGGCCGGCGAGGTTACCGGTGCAGCCACCCTGAACAACGGCAATTACCACGCTTTCGTGTGGACACGCCAAAAGGGCTTGCAGGATCTCGGCACCCTGGGCGGCACGACCTCGTCTGCGCTCGACATCGCGGACAACGGCCTGGTGGCGGGCGAATCGACGATACGCGGCGATGTCGCCAGGCATGCCTTCGCCTGGACGCGGCGCAGCGGCATGCGCGATATCGGACCGGCCGGCCGTAACGACGCATTCGTGCAGGAGTTGTCGTCGAACGGACACCTGTCCGGTTTCGTGCTCCTGAACAGCGGCGACAGGCGCCCGTTCTCCTGGACCCGTGAAGGCGGCCTGCGCATCCTCGGCACCCTGGGCGGCAGCGACGCGCTCGCCCAGGGCGGCAACAACAGGCGCGAGGTGGTGGGCGGGTCGTTTACCACCGGCGACCTGGACTTCCATGGCTTCCTCTGGACTCCCAGGAGCGGCATGGTCGACCTGAACACGCGCCTGCGGAATGCGCCGGCCGGGCTGGTCGTCAGAAATGCGTATGCGATCTCGGACGATGGCTACATTTTTGCCGACTCGAATGCCGGCGTGGTGCTGCTGGTGCCCGACAACTGCCCGACCCGGACGCAGTCGGTCGGTCCGATCGCGGCGAGCAGCCTGGTGGCGGTCGGCCGGCCTTTCGCCTCCTCGGTGAACACGGCGAGCGAGGACAAGGCCGCCAGCCATAACGTCCTGTGGAACTGGGGCGACGGCAGCGGCGACCAGCAGGGCAGCGTGCGCATGCGCGAGGGCAGCGGCGCCGCCATTGCACAGCACACGTACACGGCGCCCGGCGTCTACACGCTGCAGGCGAAAGTCGCCGACCGCAGCGGCAAGGGCGCGACCGCCAGCCGCACCGTCGTGGCCTACGAAGCGGCGCCCGGCGTGACGGCCGCCAGCGGCTGGTTCGTTTCCCCGCGCGGCGCCCACAAGGCGGCCGGCAGCAGGCTGGACAGGGTGGAATTCAGCTTCCTGTTCCCGTCGGACGCGGGGAGCAGCAAGGCGGCGCCACGCCTGGCGATCAGCGGCACCGGGCTGCAATTCAGCAGCGAGCACATCCGCATGGTGAAGCGGTCCGGGACACGCGGCTTCGAGGGCAGCGGCACCCTCAATGGGCGCGGCGGCTACCGCTTCAGCCTGAGCACCGCGACAGGCGCTACTGGCGCCACGGGACGCTTCGGACTGAAGATCTGGCATACCGACCCTGCCAGCGGCGCCATCGTCGTCGATTACGACAACGGGGGCGCGAATGGGTTGGGCTCACTGTTCCGGGGCGACATCCGGATGCACTAGCTCTCTATCCCCGGCACCATGCGTGCGCGCCGCTCATGGGCGACATCCAGGTCGAGGCTGGCCTGCCGCGCACGCAGGGTGCGCGCATAGCGGTGCCGCGCGCGCAGGCGCGGATTGGTGACGAGGCGCCCCAGCGTCTCGCCCACCACCATCACCACGCCCAGCAGCGGCAGCACCAGCATCAGCCCCACCACCCCGGCTAGCGCGCCGCCGATGAAGATCATCAAGACCGTCACCAGGGGATGGACGCGGATGCTGCGCCCCAGCGTCAGCGGCATGAACACGAAGTCGTCCAGCAGGCGCGCCAGCACGAACACGCCGATCGCGCCGTAGGCAATGAAAGGATTGCTGGGCGCATCGGTGGAGGCCACGATCACCACCAGCACGCAGCCGACCACCGAGCCGACGAAAGGCACCCAGGCCAGCACCGCGCAGAACAGGCCGAGCAGCAGCGGCGAGGACACCCCGATCGTCCACAGGCCCAGCGCCAGCACCGCCGTGTCGAGCACGGTCAGTTTGATCAGGCCTTCGAAATAGCGGCGCGCGGTCTGGTCGACTTCGTGCAGCAGGTAGAGCGCGCGTTCGAAATAGGCGTTCGGCACCGCGCGCGCCAGGAATTTCTTGAAGCGCAGGCCGTCACGCAGGAAGAAGAAGGTGAGGAAGGGCGCCAGCAGCAACGAGGGCACCCAGGTTGCGACCGCGACCAGGATCTCGCCCAGGTGCTTCTCGGCGAAGTTGTCGGTATGGGCGCGGAAGATGCCGTTCACGGTCGAGGTCAGGCGCATCTCGGCCAGCAGCGGGAACTTCTTTTCGAGCAGGGTCATGGTGTTGTGCACGAAGGCGATCCCGCCGTCGAGGTAGAGGCCGACCGTCTTTTCCCACGACGCTTCTTCCGGTCCCGGGCTCCATGAGAAGGCGGCGGTCAGCGCCAGCGCCAGGGCGGCGAAGAAGCCCAGGCAGACCAGCATCGCGGCCCCATTGCGTCCATAACCGCCGCGCACCAGGCGCTGCATCGGCCCGACCAGGATGTAGTGCAGTACCCCGCCGAACAGGAAGGGCAGGGCCAGCCACAGCATCTGCTGCACCACCAGCAGCAGCACGCAGGTGGCGGCGATGATCCCGGTCCAGACGACCGGCCCGGCGCGCTCGCTGCGGTTCATAGGGCTTCCAGCTGGGGACGGCCGGTGCCCATCCATTCACGCAGGCGCAGGCCGATGTGGCGAGCCAGCGCCAGCGAAATCTTGTAACCGATCACGGCGTCGGTCTCGAGCAGCCCGAGAAAGTCGGCGCGGAAGAACACCGCCATCTCGCAGGGCTCGACCGCGCGTGCCTGGGCATTGCGCGGCGAATTGTCGAGCAGGGCCAGGTCGCCGAAGAAGCTGCCCGGCCCGAGTTCTGCCACCACCTGGTTGCTGCCTTCGTGGAGCTTGTTGATGACGACCCGGCCGCTCATGATCAGGTACAGCGCCTGCCCTTCCTCACCCTCGTCGAACACGATTTCGTCGGTGAGGTAGCGGCGCTCATGCAGGAGACCGTCGACGATTTTCAGTTCCAGGGGCGTCAATGTCGAGAACAGCGCCGAGTTCTTCAGGCGGTGCAGGCGCGGCGACATCTTGGGCGACTTGAGGAAACCAAAAATCACGATTGCTCCAGCATGGTGCGTTGATATGTTGTCGGATGATTATCCGCTATCGGGTGCTGCTGTGCATCAAAAAAGCTCTGCCCCACATATGTCCCGGTAGAAAGTGTTGCGCTTACACATGTCTATGCAATTGTGCGTGCCCTGTCAGGGAAACGGTGTAATATAGTTCCTCAGGGAAATATATGTTAATAAAATAACATAATTGAGGTGATGCCAATGGCTCACCCATGGGAACAGCAGTGCTCGACATTCATTCTTTCCTGCTGGCGCTCGGCGTCGGCAATATCGCCTTTGCCATCCTGATGGCAGGGTACACGCATGGCGCTGCGCCCAGTCCGGGATTGCGCCTGTGGATGTGGGCACGCTTCGGCATGGGCGCCTGCCAGCTGCTGGGCTGGTGCCGCTTCTATTTCGACGTGGCGCTGCTCAACGGTATCGAAGGGGCCGGCTGGGTCCTCGCGGTATCGCTGGAGGTGGCCGCCTACTGTATTTTCTTCGGTCTCGAGCACTGGCGGCGGGTGTTGCTGCCGGTGTCGGCCCTGGCCCTGGCCATCGTGCTGGCGGCCGGCCGCGCCGGTGTGCCCATGCCCTACCTCACTGCGCTGGTAGCCGGGGTGCTCGCGCTGTTCGCGGCAGCGATGGCCTGGATCCTGCTGCGCCCCCGGCGCCGCGCTTCGCTGCTACAGCGGATCATCGGCGCCAATGACGCGCTGTTCGCGGTTGCGGTGGCCGTGTGGGGCGCCAGCTGCCTGAGCAGCGACGCGTCCCTGGGCCAGCGCGTGGCGCAGGAATCGGCTTACCTGGCCGGCTACCTCCTGATGATCGTGAATGGCTTCGGCTTCCTGTTGTTGTGCAAGGAAAAGGACGATACCGACATGGCGCGCCTGGCCACCACCGACAGCCTGACTGGCCTGCCGAATCGCCACGCCTTCCTCGAGCGTGCCGAGAACGCACGCCAGGCCGCGCTGCGCCAGCGCCAGCCGCTCGCGCTGGCGATGATGGACATCGATCACTTCAAGCAGATCAACGACCGCTTCGGCCATGCCACGGGCGACGAGGCGCTCACCGTTTTCGCCCGCACCGCGCGCGCGACCCTGCGGGCCCATGAGACCATCGGCAGGCTGGGTGGGGAAGAATTTGCGATGGTGCTGCCGGGGACCGATGTGGCGGGGGCCTTGCACGCTGCGGAACGACTGCGGCGAGCGGTGCGCGAGGCGGTCGTGATCACCAGCGGCACGCCGTACACGATGACGGTGAGTATCGGGGTTGTCGTGCTCGATCCGAACGAGACGCTCGGGATGGCGCTGGCACGGGCGGATCATGCGCTGTATGCGGCCAAGAGCGGGGGGCGGGATCGGGTGGAGGTGGGGAAGCCGCAGCAGCGGCGGGCATGAGAAGACTGGCCTGAGAAGACTGAAGTGCAAAGAAAAATGGTCCGCCAATGCGGACCACTTTTCTTTGAAGTGTTCAAAGCGGACGGGGCTCGCCCACGTGCCGCGGGCCGCGGATTCGCTTGCAGGCGAATCCCTTCGAGCCCACGGCTCGTGTTCACCCGCAGGGGTGAACACTCTGATCGCTGAACGAAAAAAGGGTCCGACTTCTCGGACCCTTCCTCTTAAGCTGGCGGAGCGGACGGGGCTCGAACCCGCGACCCCCGGCGTGACAGGCCGGTATTCTAACCAACTGAACTACCGCTCCGGTGTTCTGTTTCCCTACTCTACTAAAAGAAAAAGGTCCGACGAATCAGACCTTTTCCCGTGATGCTGGCGGAGCGGACGGGGCTCGAACCCGCGACCCCCGGCGTGACAGGCCGGTATTCTAACCAACTGAACTACCGCTCCGTTTACTCTGATCAGTACTTCGATCAACCTGCTGAATGGCGTGGTGGGCGCTGAGAGGCTCGAACTCCCGACCTAATCCTTGTAAGGGATCCGCTCTACCAACTGAGCTAAGCGCCCGGCTTCTCTATCCAGAGGTTTCTGTCTGACGCTTGTCATTGCGTCCGAAGAGGCCCGAATTATAGAGGCTCGAATTCAAGGTTTGCAAGGGTTTTCGAAAAAAATAGAAAATCGATGGAGGATGGGCGCCGTTTTCGCGATCCCGGCGCTTTTGTGTAAATATCATGCTTCGCCCCGGATGAGAAACGCCATGCCCACCGCCCACCCGCTGTTGCAGCACCTGTTCGACGCCGCCATGGCCGCCGCCGACCCCTACTACCTGGTCGCGCCGCACCTGCCGCCGCCGCCCAGGGGACGCACCCTGGTGCTGGGCGCGGGCAAGGCGGCCGCGCGCATGGCCGAGGCGGTCGAGCGCCACTGGCGGGGGGCGCTCGAAGGGCTGGTGGTCACGCGCTACGGCCACGGCGCGCCGACTCGCCGCATCGAGGTCATCGAAGCCGGCCATCCGGTGCCGGACGCCGCCAGCGAGGAGGCGGCGCGCCGCATGCTCGATGCCGCCGCCGGACTGGGACCGGACGACCTGGTGCTGTGCCTGGTGTCCGGCGGCGGCTCGGCCCTGATGTCGCTGCCCGCCCCTGGCATCACGTTCGAGGAAAAGCGCGCGCTGAACCGGGAACTGCTGCGCTGCGGCGCGCCGATCGGCGAGATGAACCGCGTGCGCCGCCACCTGTCTGCGATCAAGGGCGGGCGGCTGGCGCTGGCTTGTTACCCGGCGCGCGTGGTGACCCTGGTGGTGTCGGACGTGCCGGGCGACGACCCGGCCGTGGTGGCATCGGGCCCGACGGTGCCCGACGGCAGCACCGGCCGCGATGCGCTCGCCATCCTCGAGAAGTATGGGATCCCGGTGCCCGACGCCGCGCGCACGGTGCTGCTGGACGCGCAGTTGGCGGCGCCGCTGCCGGGCGATCCGCGCCTGGCGCGCAACGCCACCCACGTCATCGTTACCGCCCAGCAGTCGCTCGATGCCGCGGCAAGCGCCGCGCGCGCGGCCGGCTACGCGCCGCTGATCCTGTCGTCGAGCATGGAAGGCGAGGCGCGCGAGGTGGCGCTGGTACATGCCAGCATCGCGCGCCAGGTCGTGCGGCACGGCCAGCCGCTGGGCGCGCCCTGCGTGATCCTCTCGGGCGGCGAAACCAGCGTCACCGTGCGCGGGCAGGGCAGGGGCGGGCGCAATGCCGAGTTCCTGCTGGCCCTCGGCGTCGCCCTCGACGGCCTGCCGGGCGTGCATGCGCTCGCCGCCGACACCGACGGCATCGACGGCACCGAGGACAATGCCGGAGCCTGGCTCGCGCCCGGCACGCTGGCGCGAGCCCGCGCCCAGGGACTGGATGCACGCGCGCGCCTGGCGGACAACGACGGCTACGGCTTCTTCGGCGCTCTCGGCCAACTGATCGTCACCGGCCCGACCCGCACCAACGTCAACGACTTCCGCGCCATCGTCATCGAAACCGACGTGTTGTAGATCCCAGCGTCGCATCATCGGCGCTATCGACTGTATGAGGCCGTGCTCTGCGCGGCCTTTTTATTTGTCATTAAGCCTGAACAATACGCACTTGTTTACCTTATCCAAAAGGAAAGGTTTTTGAGGTATATCAACACAATTGTGGCATACGTTATTTGCCTGTTTTAACGTTTCGCCGAAGAAAACATGTTTCTGAAGCATCGGTTTCTCCAAGTGTTGTTAATACGCTGAATTGTCTCGAATTGTCACGCCGAACTTTTTCCTTTCGTATTACGCTGCCTTTCGCCGCATTCAGACGGCACCGGCAATGACCGGAAATCAATGACACAGGCGAGGTTCAGTCGCTTGACGGAAAACACACAATAAGGAAGAAACATGAAGCAATCGCATTCGATGCAACCTGCAATGTTGAAGATTTGTGTCGCAGTATCGTTGGCAGTCGCGTCCGTGACGGCTGCGGCGGGCGTCGGTAACGACAAGCCGGCCGGCAAACAGCAATTCGTCATGGAGACTGACCAGATCATCGTCAAGTACAAGGACGACCTCTCGGTGGAGAAGACCAAGGGTCAAGCGCGGGGGCACGCGGTCGCCGCACTGGCCCAGGAGCGCAAAGCCAAGCTCGAGCGCGCAGGCCAGGAGTTCGGCATGACCGTCCGGGAAAGCCACGCGATTGCCAGCGGCGCCCGTGTCTTCAAGCTCAACGGCAAAAAACACCTGAATGACGTACAGAAAGTTGCCGCCGAAATGATGGCGCGTGACCCGAACATCGAATACGCCGAGCCGGACCGCATCATGACCCACATGGCGACGGCGAACGACCCGTATTACGCGCAGCAGTGGCACTACACCGACTCGGTCGGCGGGCTGCGCCTGCCGACCGCCTGGGACAAGTCGACCGGCACCGGCGTGGTGGTGGCCGTGATCGACACCGGCTACCGCCCGCACGCCGACCTGAGCGGTCAGCACCTGGCCGGCTATGACTTCATCAGCAGCGCCACCATCGGCAACGACGGCAACGGCCGCGACAGCGATCCGAGCGACCCGGGCGACTGGGTGGCCGCCGGCGAATGCTATGCCGGCTCGCCGGCATCGGGTTCGAGCTGGCACGGCACCCACGTGGCCGGCACCGTTGCCGCCAAGACCAACAACAGCCTGGGCGTGGCCGGCGTGGCGTACAACGCCAAGATGATCCCGGTACGCGTGCTCGGCAAGTGCGGCGGCTACACCTCGGACATCGCCGACGCGATCACCTGGTCCTCGGGCGGCACCGTGACCGGCGTGCCAACCAATGCCAACAAGGCGAAAGTGCTGAACCTGTCGCTGGGCGGCAGCGGCGCCTGCGACGCCACCACCCAGACCGCAATCAATGGCGCCCGTTCGCGCGGCTCGGTCGTGGTCGTGGCGGCCGGCAACGACAACATGAACGTCAGCAACGCCAGCCCGGCGAACTGCTCGGGCGTGATCGCCGTGGCAGCCACCGGCAAGACCGGCGGCCGCGCCTCCTACTCGAACTACGGCACCCTGGTCGACGTGGCGGCCCCGGGCGGCGACGGCAGCTACAGCGTGATCTCGACCCTGAACTCGGGCTCGTCGACCCCGGGTTCGGACAACTACGCCGGCTACCAGGGCACGTCGATGGCGACTCCGCACGTGGCCGGCGTGGCGGCGCTGATGTTCGCGGCCAAGTCGACCCTTACCCCGGACCAGGTGGAAAGCATGCTCAAGTCGACCGCGCGCGCCTTCCCGGCGACCTGCTCGGGTTGCGGCACCGGCATCGTCGACGCGACCGCGGCGGTCAACGCGGCGATCGGCGGCACCACCCCACCGAGCGGAACGGTCATCAACGAGACCGAGTCGAACAACACCCTGGGCACCGCCAATCTGGTCTCGACCAGCGGCACCACCGTGAACGGCGCCATGGGCAGCTCGACCGATACGGATTACTTCCGTGTCGATCTGCCGGCAGGCAAGACCCTGAGTGCGTCCATGACCCCGAACTCGACCTCGGACTACGACTTGTACATCTACAACAGCTCGGGCACGCTGCTCAGCCGCAGCGAGAACGGCAGCGGCGCGGTCGACAGCGCGAGCTCGGCCAACACCGGCAGCACCACGGCGAGCCGCTACGTGCGCGTCGTGTACTACAGCGGCGGCACCGGCTCGACCAGCGGCAAGTACACCTTGAAGCTCAGCTGGTAATAGTCAGGACGAAACGGCGCGCTCCCCTGCGCCGCCTTCATCCGGGAACGCGCGGCATGCCGCGCGTTCTTTTTTGGTGCCTTGCAATAACTCAGCTTTCAACGGATACTGTATGGAATGACAGTAGTCGGCTCTGCCGTCAATGTGAATTCTCCGCTCCGTAAAATCATCCACTGCGACTGCGACTGTTTCTATGCATCGGTCGAGATGCGCGACGACCCCTCGCTGCGCGGGCGTCCGCTCGCGGTCGGCGGCCGTCCCGACCAGCGCGGCGTGATCGCCACCTGCAACTACGAGGCGCGCCGCTACGGCATCCATTCGGCCATGGCCACCGCCCAGGCCATGAAGCTGTGCCCGCAGCTGCTGGTGATTCCGCCGGCGATGGAAAAATACCGGATCGCCTCGCGGAGAATCATGGACATCTACCGCGACTACACCGACCTGGTGGAGCCGCTCTCGCTCGACGAGGCCTACCTCGACGTCAGCGATTCGCCGCACTGCAAGGGCAGCGCCACCCTGATCGCGCAGGAGATCCGGCGCCGCATTTTCGAGACCGTCGGCATCACCGCCTCGGCCGGGGTGGCGCCGAACAAGTTCGTGGCCAAGATCGCCAGCGACTGGAACAAGCCGGACGGCCTTTTTCTCGTGCGCCCGGAAGAGGTGGACGCCTTCGTCGCCGCGCTGCCGGTGAAAAAACTGTATGGCGTGGGCAAGGTGACGGCCGAGAAGATGCACCGGCTCGGCCTGCAGACCTGCGCCGACATGCGCCACTGGAGCATCGAGCGGCTGACCGAGCATTTCGGCAGCTTCGGCTACCGGCTCTACAAGCTCTGCCGCGGCATCGACGAGCGCGCGGTGAACACCTCGCGCGAGCGCAAGTCGATCAGCACCGAGGAAACCTACACGCCGGACGTGCCGGACCTGGATGCCTGCCTGCGCCTGCTGCCCGACCTGTTCGAGCACCTGCTGGCCCGCATCAAGCGCAATGGCGCCGAAAAATTCATCAACAAACTGTTTGTGAAGATCAAGTTCTCGGACTTCCAGCAGACCACGGTCGAGTGTGTTGGCTATGCGCCACATATCCCGACCTATGCACGCCTGATGGAAACCGGCTGGGCCCGCCATAACCGTCCGGTGCGCCTGCTGGGCCTCGGCGTGCGCCTGAGCGATACCGAGACGGTCGAGCAATTGCGCCTGTTCGACGACGCGCTGCCGGCGGCGATCGTCGAGGCTGTTGGCGACTCGTCAATAGAATAATTTTTTCCCCGTGCTGCCGGCCGCAATTTCCGCTGAGCAGCGTAGAATGTCGTTCCCTTGAAATACTGAAACAATCGGATAACAGCGTATGTGGTTCAAGAATCTCCAGATTTATCGCCTGCCCGCTCCCTGGGCGTTCAACCCTGAACAGATGGAAGAAGCCCTGCAGTCGCAGGCTTTCACGCCCGCGAGCAGCAACGAGCTGTTGCGCCAGGGCTGGGATTCGCCACGCGGCAACGGCAAGCTGGTGCATGTCGTCAACAAGCAGATGCTGATGATGCTGGGCACCGAGAAGAAGCTGCTGCCGAGCTCGGTCATCAACCAGGTCGCCAAGGCCAAGGCCGCCGAGCTGGAAGAGCAGCAGGGTTTCCCGCCGGGTAAGAAGGCAATGAAGGAACTGAAGGAACGCGTGGCCGACGAACTGCTGCCGCGCGCCTTCTCGATCCGCAGCAACGTCTGGGTCTGGATCGACCCGGTCAACGGCTGGCTGGTGGTCGATGCCGCCAGCCCGTCGAAGGCGGACGACGTCATCAAGCTGCTGCTCAAGGCCGTGGACCGCATGCCGCTCGAATCGCTGCGCGTGCAGCGTTCGCCGGTGGCCGTGATGACCGGCTGGCTGGAAGCCGACGAAGCGCCCTACGGCTTCACCATCGACCAGGACACCGAACTGCGCGCCACCGGCGAAAGCCGCGCCGCCGTGCGCTACGTGAAGCACACCCTGGAACCGGACGACATCCGCCGCCACATCGCGGCCGGCAAGCAGTGCACCCGCCTGGCCATGACCTGGAACGACCGCATCAGCTTCGTGCTGACCGAGTCGCTGGCGATCAAGGGCGTCAAGCCGCTGGACGTGATCAAGGAAGGCGAAGCGGTCACCTACAGCGACGACGAGCGCTTCGACAACGACATCACCCTGATGACCGGCGAGCTGGCCAAGCTGATGGCGGATGTGGTCGAGGCGCTGGGCGGCGAAGCCAAGGCGTAATCAGACTCTCGTTTCCACTATCTTCGTTACCCATGAACGTCGTTCCCGCGCAGGCGGGAATGACGGATTGATGGTTACGGGTAGAGGGTGCGGTAACGGTAGTTCAAGTTAACCGAAACTGCCACCTCTTCACTTCGCCCCCGCCATCTCCTCGCTGGTCGACGGCTCATCCCCCTGTTCCGGCTTGCCGCTCGAGTAAGTCGGCCCCGGCCGGTTCTGGTGCGGCGCCGGCTTGCCGGGCAGCGGCGGCAAGGCCTTGGCCTGTTCCAGGTCGATGCCCGCCACCTCGGCCACGCGGCGGCCGTAGTCCTCGTCGCAGTGCCACAGGTGCCATACCATGCGCAGCTGGATCGGCGCCGGGCACATCTTCAGGTCGCCGCCCACGTTATTGACCAGGTCGTCGCGCTCCCAGTCCTCGAAGGTGCGGTAGCGCGCCCCGGCCTGCGCGTAGTCGTCCATCGTGCGCGTCGTCTGGTAGCGGCCCAGGTGGCCTTCCACGTACTGGTTGTATTCCTTGTCCGGCTTCGGCGCTTCGCTGTAGCCGCCCATCAGGCTCGGTTCGTAGTTGATGTGCTTGTCCTGGCCGCGGCCGTCCACGTAATAGGTCATCTGGCCGTCGCGCTGGTTGGTGCGCGCCGCCGCGCCTTCCTGTGGCTGGTTGATGGGCAGTTGCAGGTAGTTCGGTCCCACGCGGTAGCGCTGGGTGTCGGAATAGGACAGGGTGCGGCCCTGCAGCATCTTGTCGTCCGAGAAGTCGATGCCGTCCACCAGCACGCCGGTGCCGAAGGCCGCCTGCTCGGTCTCGGCGAACACGTTGTCGGGGTTCTTGTTGAGCACGATGCGGCCCAGCGGCAGCAGCGGGAACTGGTCTTCCGGCCAGCGCTTGGTGTCGTCGAGCGGGTCGAAGTCGAGCTCCGGATGTTCGCCGTCGCTCATGATCTGCACGCAGAATTCCCATTCCGGGAACTCGCCGCGCTCGATCGCCTCATACAGGTCGCGCGTGGCGTGGCTGGTGTCGTGGGCCTGGATCTCGGCGGCTTGGCTGGAGGTGAGGTTGCGCACGCCCTGCTTCGGTTGGAAGTGGAACTTCACCAGGTGGGCCACGCCCTGGTCGTTGACCAGTTTATAGGTGTTCACGCCCGAACCTTCCATCTCGCGGTAGCTGGCCGGGATGCCCCACGGGCTCTTGACCCAGGTGACCATGTGCAGCGCTTCGGGATGGCTGCAGATGAAATCGTAGAAGCGCCACGGTTCCTGCTGGTTGGTGACCGGGTCGGGCTTGAAGGCGTGGATCATGTCCGGGAACTTGATCGCGTCGCGGATGAAGAACACCTTCAGGTTGTTGCCCACCAGGTCCCAGTTGCCGTCGACGGTCTTGAACTTGATGGCGAAGCCGCGCGGGTCGCGCGCCGTCTCGGGCGATTCCTTGCCGCCGATCACGGTCGAGAAACGCACGAAGATCGGGGTCTGCACGCCGAGTTCGTTCAGCACGCGGGCACGCGTGTACTTGCTGGCCGGTTCGCCGCCGATGGTGCCGTAGGGCTCGAAGTAGCCGTGGGCGCCGGTGCCGCGCGCGTGCACCACGCGCTCCGGGATGCGCTCGCGATCGAAATGGGTGATCTTTTCGATGAACTGGTAATTCTCGAGCGTGGCCGGACCACGCTCTCCTACCGAACGCAGCGACTGGTTGTCGCGGACCGGGTGGCCCTGGCGCGTGGTCAGGATAGGACGCTGCTCGTTCATTGCTCTCTCCTCGGACAAATTCGTTTGGAGAGAGCAGTATAGGAAGGCGCGCGCGTGGGGAGCGCGCGCCTGCAAACAAAACCTCCATGGCTGCGTTGCACCGTCTCGCCGTACACGCGTACTGTCTTCGTGGTCCGCCACTGCGGCGGTGCGCCTTGCCCTGAAGGTTTTGTGAGTTACAGCTGCTGGAACACGCCGGCGGCGCGGTTCTTGGTGACGTTATCCCATGGGAACACCTGGCCGTTCATGGCGACGTAGACGCCGGCCGGCAGGGTCTGCGCGACGCCGCAGGCGAAGCCGAGGTTGAACAGGGCGTCGGAATTGGCGATCTCGTAGGGGATCATGGCGCCGGTCAGCACGATGGTCTGGCCGAGCTGTGCAGCGCCAAGCACGGCCGCGGTGTCGCGCATGGTGTCGGTGCCGTGGACGATGACGATGGCCTTCTCTTTGGCCGCCTGGCAGGAGGCCAGCACGCGCTGGCGGTCGGGGTCCTGCATGTCGAGCGAATCGAGCAGGGGCAGCACCTCGAGTTCGACCGGAATCGTCATGCGCGAGCGCGCGATCACCGCCGGCAGGTGGCTCTCGGCAAAGCCGAGCACGCCGTTCAGTTCGTTGTAGTGTTTATCGAAAGTGCCGCCGGTGGCGATGATTCGCAAAGTCATGTTGGTTTGTCCACGTGCAGAAAAAAAGGTGGGTAATGATAGCCGCAAACGGTAGTGTATCCGTATGTGAAGCGCTAGAATCGCCTGGATCGGATGAGCAGTCGGCCGAGCCGGCTGTGATCTACCTCCTTTCTTTTCTGCATCTACTCCCATGAAAGCCGTCGCACCGGGCACCGTCATTTTCCACCGCCATCGAGGGTATGGCGTGATCACCCACGTCAACTTGCTCACCGGCTGGATCTCGGCGCGCTTCGGCAGCGAGCAGCGCACGCTCGACCTGAACCTGTCGAGCGACGAGGTGCAGCACGCCGATGGCGAGCCGATCCTGTTCCGCCGCGCCCCGCCGGACCGCATGCCGCATGCGCGCTTGATGGAAGTGGTGCGCGCGCTGCACCAGGCGGGCTACCAGAAACTGTACCTGTATTCCTGGCCCAAGCCCTCCGGCCTGCACTGGCGCTGGCACCTGTTCACCGGCCCGCGCAACTGGATGCAGCGCACCTGGCGCGAAGGCTGGTACGGCTCGGGGGCGGACTACAACAACAATCCCGTGATGGGCTGGGGCGATTCGCCCGGCGCGAGCACCGACGAACTGATCCATGCGCTGGCGAAGTTCGACCCGCAGGGCCTGGCGCAGGCGCTTGGACGCGACGAGGACCACACGGCCTGGTTCGCGCAGGTGTGCGAGCTGCTCCTGCCGGGCTACATGTACAGCCTGAACATGGAACGCCCAAGCGGCGGCAAGCTGGTCGAGGCGCCGCCGGTGCCGGTGGTGCCGGTGCGCGCCGGGCTGCAGCCGTATTCGGGGCCGCAGATCGGCTGGCCGCCGGGATGGGCAGGGCTGTGGACCGGCACGCATGTGATGCCGATGCGTAAGCCAAGCTTTACCGGCATGCCAGAACTCAAGCAGGAAAGCTAGCGGAGCGCCTAACAATTCCCCCGATGGCTGCGTTGCATCGTCTCGCCGTACTAACGTACTGTCTTCGACGATGCGCCTTGCCCTCGGGGGTTTGTTAGCCGCCCTTTATTCAGCTAGGGCCTCCGGATTCAGGATGTTATCCGGCTGCCCCGCCGCAAAGCGCACGATGTTCTCGAACGCGGTCTGGAAATAGATCTCGTAGCTGTCCTGCTCCACATACCCCAAGTGCGGCGTGGCCAGCACGGTCGGGATGCGCAGCAGCGGCGAATCCGGCCTGAGCGGTTCATTGGTGAACACGTCGAGCGCCGCATGGCCCGGCCGTCCCGCGCGCAGCGCCTGCTCCAGCGCCCCTTCCTCGACCAGTTCGGCCCGGCTCGTGTTGACGAACAGCGCGTCCGGCTTCATGCGCGCGAAATCCTCGGCCTTGACGATGCCGCGGGTCGCTTCGCCCAGGCGCAGGTGCAGCGTGAGCACGTCCGCCTGCGCGAACAGGGCCTCGCGCGAGGCCGCCGCCTCGAAGCCGTCGGCGACCGCCCGCTGCCGGCTGCCTTCGCTGCCCCACACCAGCACGCGCATGCCGAAGGCGCGCGCATAGCCGGCCACCAGTTGGCCGATCTTGCCGTAGCCCCAGATTGCCAGCGTGCGCCCGCGCAGCGAACGCCCCAGGCCGTTGAGCACCGGATTGACCGAGGCCGTCTGCCACAGGCCCTCCTTCAGGTTGCCCGCATACGGCACGATCTTGCGGCTGGCCGCCATGATCAGGGCCCAGGTCAGTTCGGACGGCGCCACCGGCGAACCGATGCCCTCGGCAATCGCAATGCCGTGCCCGGTCGCCGCCGTCACGTCGATGTGCCCGCTGACCTTGCCGGTCTGCGAGATCAGCTTCAGGTTCGGCAAGCGCGCCAGCAGCGCGGCAGGGAAGGCGGTGCGCTCGCGGATAAGCACCAGCGCATCAAAAGGCGCCAGCCGCGCGGCCAACTGGCCGAGTCCGCGCGCTCCATGCGTAAATACTTTTACCTCGTGTCCGTCGAGCAGGCGAAAGCATTGCAGGCCGCGCACGGCATCCTGGTAATCGTCCAAAACAGCTATTCGCATAAAAGTTGCTTCCTAGTAAGTTCGATCACGTAGCGAAATAACAGCTTCCAAAAAGACCTCGAATAGCCTACTACATTGCTCGGACATTTTTGGCTACTTTTTTGTAGTAGCCGAGCGTGAATCAGGTTTTGCGGGTGTACAATCGGCCAATTCTTGAGGGTTTGACACGCTTGTGCCGGACCCGGCAGCACCGCTTCGGCTTCCCCCTTATGAGGCCGTCGACACGACCGCCGTAAACTGCCGCGCTCCGATGGAGCGATACGCCATTCTAAGGCACGGCCAGACGGACGATCCTGCCGCGACAGTATTCTTAATTGGCATTGGAGGTATCTATGAACCAGCCCGTGATGGGCGGCGTCGCCGCACTGAACGTTCCAGCTCACGTCAAACACCAGAAGCTCATCAATTGGGTCGCAGACATCGCCGCCCTGACGAAGCCTGACAGCATCTACTGGTGCGACGGCTCCGAAGAAGAGTACGACCGCCTGTGCGCGCAGATGGTCGAAGCCGGCACGATGAAGAAGCTGAACCCGGCGAAGCGTCCGAATTCCTATCTGGCCTGGTCCGATCCGTCGGACGTCGCCCGCGTCGAAGACCGCACCTACATCTGCTCGGCCACCCGCGAGCAGGCCGGCCCGACCAACAACTGGATGGATCCGGCCGAAATGCGCCGCACCCTGAACGGCCTGTTCGACGGCTGCATGGCCGGCCGCACCCTGTACGTGGTGCCGTTCTCGATGGGCCCGCTGGGTTCCCCCATCGCCCACATCGGCGTGGAACTGTCGGACTCGCCTTACGTCGCCGTCAACATGCGCATCATGACGCGCATGGGCAAGGCCGTGTTCGACGTGCTGGGCAGCGACGGCGAGTTCGTGCCCTGCGTGCACACCGTCGGCATGCCGCTGGCCGCCGGCCAGAAGGACGTGCCGTGGCCGTGCAACGCCACCAAGTACATCGTCCACTATCCGGAAACCCGCGAGATCTGGTCCTTCGGCTCGGGCTACGGCGGCAACGCGTTGCTGGGCAAGAAGTGCTTCGCGCTGCGCATCGCCTCGAACATGGGCTACCAGGAAGCGCAGGCCGGCGGCACCGGCTGGCTGGCCGAGCACATGCTGATCCTGGGCGTCGAGTCCCCGAAGGGTGACAAGAAATACGTGGCGGCCGCCTTCCCGTCGGCCTGCGGCAAGACTAATTTCGCCATGTTGATCCCGCCGAAGGCCTTCGACGGCTGGAAGGTCACCACCATCGGCGACGACATCGCCTGGATCAAGCCGGGCGCAGACGGCAAGCTGTACGCCATCAACCCGGAAGCCGGCTACTTCGGCGTGGCCCCGGGCACCAACGACAAGACCAACCCGAACTGCATGGCCTCGCTGCGCGAGAACGTCATCTTCACCAACGTGGCCCTGACCGACGACGGCGACGTGTGGTGGGAAGGCATGACCAAGCAGGCGCCGGATCACCTGATCGACTGGCAGGGCAAGGACTGGACCCCGGCGTCCGGCACCAAGGCCGCCCACCCGAACGCGCGCTTCACCGTCGCCGCCACCCAGAACCCGGTCATCGACGCCGCCTGGGACGACCCGGCCGGCGTGCCGATCTCGGCCTTCATCTTCGGCGGCCGCCGCTCGACCACCGTGCCGCTGGTAACCGAAGCCAACAACTGGGTGGAAGGCGTCTACATGGCCGCCACCATGGGCTCGGAAACCACCGCCGCCGCCGCCGGCCAGATGGGCATCGTGCGCCGCGATCCGTTCGCGATGCTGCCTTTCATCGGCTACAACATGAGCGACTATTTCCAGCACTGGCTCAACCTCGGCAAGAAAGTCGAAGCCACCGGGACCGCGCCGAAGATCTTCTGCGTCAACTGGTTCCGCACCGACGAGAACGGCGGCTTCGTGTGGCCGGGCTACGGCGACAACATGCGCGTGCTGAAGTGGATCCTCGACCGCGCCGAAGGCTCTGCCACCGGCGGCCAGCAGCACCTGTTCGGCACCTCGCCGAACTACGGCGACCTGAACTGGGACGGCGTGGACTTCACCGAGCAGCAGTTCACCCAGATCACCTCGATCGACAAGGATGCCTGGAACGAAGAGCTGAAGCTGCACAGCGAGCTGTTCGAGAAGCTGGCCTACCACCTGCCGCAAGAGCTGGTCGACACCAAGGCCAAGCTGGAGAAGCAACTGGCTGCGTAATTCATCCAGCTACGCAGTGACACCGAAGGACAGGCTAGACGCCTGTCCTTTTTTTTTATTGCCGGGTCATGATGGTTGAAGCAGGGCGTTTTCCGGATCATTCCTGCGATCCTTTTCGCGCACTCAAAGTGGCGCTACCCGATCGGTGCGGGGTTTAGGCTATCCGCTCGTTCAACGCCATCGTAGGGAGAAGAGATCATGAACAAGACCATGAAGCGACTCGTTGCGAGCTCTCTTGCCGCGCTGTTGGCAGGAACGGCCGGGGCTGCCCTTGCCCAGGTCGGGCCGGCCAAGGAGGCTGCTACCCCAGGCACGGCGCGCCACAAGGAAGAGCTCAAGGATGCGAACGAGCACGTCAACAGCGCCATCCGGGTCGTCCACCAGATGCAGGCCACGCCGGAGATGCGCTCCCTGCTGCAGCGCGCGAAGGGCGTGTTCGTCGTGCCGAAGTATGGCGAAGCGGCGCTGGGCGTCGGCGCCCGCGGCGGCGCAGGCGTGCTCCTGGTGCGCAACGGGAATACCTGGAGCAACCCGGCCTTCTACAACATGGGCGGCATCACCGCCGGCCTGCAGGCGGGGGCCGAAGCCGGTGCCATCGCCTTCGTGCTCAACGACCAGAAGGCCCTCAACAGCTTCATGCAGAACAACAAGTTCTCGCTGGGAGCCGACGCCGGCCTGACGCTGGTCGACTGGTCGAAGAAGGGCGAAGGCTCGGCCGGCTGGGGCAACATCACGGCCTGGGCCGATACCGAAGGCCTGTTCGGCGGCGCGGCCCTGAACATCACGGACATCGACTACGACGAGGACGAGACCTCGGCCTATTACCGGCGCGAGGTGGCGGCGCGCGACGTCCTGAGCGGGAAGGTGAAGAATCCGCATGCCGACATGCTGCGCCAGGCTTTGGCGAATGCATCGAGCGGCAGCGGCGCGGCCACCATGGGCGGCAGCGGGACGAAGGGGGCGACCTCGTCGGGAAAGGACACCAAGAGCGAGTCGGAACGGGAGCGCAGCCGGTAGACCGCGGACGCCGATAAAGCAACAGGGGCAGTGCCTTGCGGCGCTGCCCCTGTTTTATTCGTACTGCCAGCTTATAAACCGTTATTCCGGCGAAGGCCGGAATCCAATTCCTTTGCGTACCAGCTGCGGTGAAAGCTACTGGTTAGCATGCAAACTTAGGTTCCAGCCTTCGCCGGAAGTCGTAGGCGCCAGTGGCGCGTACGACGGTTTTACGGCTGTCGGCTGCGAACGATATCAACGTCGACTCAAGCCTTCAACAACGGTTTCAAATACTTCCCGGTCACGCTCGCCTTGTTCTTCGCCACGTCCTCCGGCGTGCCGCTGGCGACGATGGTGCCGCCGCCGGCGCCGCCTTCCGGTCCCAGGTCGACGATCCAGTCCGCGGTCTTGATCACGTCCAGGTTGTGCTCGATGATCGCCAGGGTGTTGCCCTGGTCGCGCAGGCGGTGGATCACCTTCAGCAGCAGGTCGATGTCGGCAAAGTGCAGGCCGGTGGTCGGTTCGTCGAGGATATACAGGGTACGCCCGGTATCGCGCTTGGACAGTTCCAGCGACAGCTTCACACGCTGCGCCTCGCCGCCCGACAGCGTGGTCGCGCTCTGGCCCAGCTTGATGTAGCCGAGGCCCACGTCCAGCAGGGTCTGGAGCTTGCGCGCGATCACCGGCACCGGCTTGAAGAACGCGTGCGCATCCTCGACCGTCATCTCCAGCACTTCGGTGATGTTCTTGCCCTTGTACTGCACCTCGAGCGTCTCGCGGTTGTAGCGCTTGCCGTGGCAGACGTCGCAAGGCACGTACACGTCCGGCAGGAAGTGCATCTCGACCTTGATCACGCCGTCGCCCTGGCAGGCTTCGCAGCGGCCGCCCTTGACGTTGAAGGAGAAGCGGCCCGCCGAGTAGCCGCGTTCCTTCGCGGTCGGCACGGTGGCGAACAGGTCGCGGATCGGCGTGAACACGCCGGTGTAGGTCGCCGGGTTCGAACGCGGAGTGCGGCCGATCGGCGCCTGGTCCACCGAGATCACCTTGTCGAAGTGCTCCAGGCCGTGAATCGCATCGTGCGGCGCCGGCTCGGTTTGCGAACCGTACAGGTGGCGCGACAGGGCCGGGTACAGGGTGTCGTTGATCAGGGTCGATTTACCGGAACCCGAGACGCCCGTCACGCAGGTCAAGAGGCCGACCGGCAGGTTCAGCGACACGTTCTTCAGGTTGTTGCCGGTGGCGCCGGTGATCACCAGTTGGCGCGCCGGATCGGACTTGGTGCGCTTCTTGGGCACCTCGATCTTGCGGCGGCCGTCCAGGTACTGGGCGGTCAGCGAATGCTCGCTCTTCATGATCTCCGGCAGCGAGCCGGCCGCGATCACCGCGCCGCCATGCACGCCCGCGCCCGGACCCATGTCGACGATGTAGTCGGCGGTACGGATCGCGTCCTCGTCGTGCTCCACCACCAGCACGCTGTTGCCGATGTCGCGCAAATGCTTGAGCGTCGCGATCAGGCGGTCGTTGTCGCGCTGGTGCAGGCCGATCGAGGGCTCGTCCAGCACGTACATCACGCCGGTCAGGCCCGAGCCGATCTGCGAAGCCAGACGGATGCGCTGGGCTTCGCCGCCGGACAGGGTATCGGCGCTGCGGTCGAGCGACAGGTAGTCCAGGCCGACGTTGTTCAGGAACTTCAGGCGCGCCGTGATTTCCTTGATGACGCGCTCGGCAATATCTTTTTTCGCGCCGCTCAGCTCGAGCGTCTCGAAGAAGGCGAGGGTGTCGCGCAGCGGCTTGTCGGACACCTCGTAGATGGCGCGCTGCTGCGCTCCTTGTCCGATCTTCACGTAACGTGCTTCGGTGCGCAGGCGCGCGCCCTCGCAGGCCGGGCACTTCTTCTCGTTGATGAACTTGGCCAGCTCTTCCTTGACCGCCATCGAATCGGTCTCGCGGTAGCGCCGCTGCAGGTTGTTGACCACGCCTTCGAAGGTGTGTTCGCGGATCACGGTGCGGCCACGCTCGTTGACGTAGCTGAACGGGATCGTGGCCTTGCCCGAGCCATGCAGCACGGCTTCCTGGGCCGCTTTCGGCAGCGATTCAAACGGCTTGTCGAGGTCGAAGTCGTAGTGGGCCGCCAGGCTCTGCAGCATCTGGAAGTAGAACTGGTTGCGGCGGTCCCAGCCCTTCACGGCGCCGGAGGCCAGCGACAGGTGCGGGAAGGCGACGATGCGCTTCGGGTCGAAGAACTCGATGTGGCCGAGGCCGTCGCACTCCTGGCAGGCGCCCATTGGGTTATTGAAGGAGAACAGGCGCGGCTCGAGCTCCTGCAGCGAATAGCCGCAGACGTTACAGGCGAACTTGTTCGAGAAGACGGTTTCCTTTTCGGTATCCATCTCATAGGCCACGGCGCGCCCGTCGGCCAGGCGCAGCGCGGTCTCGAAACTCTCGGCCAGGCGCTGCTTGATCTCCGGATTGACCTTGACGCGATCGATCACGACGTCGATGCTGTGCTTCTCGGTCTTCTTGAGCTTGGGCAGTTCGTCGATCTCATAGATCTTGGCCGCGTTGACGCCGCTGGCGACGCGGAAGCGCACGAAGCCCTGGGCCTGCATGGCCTGGAACAGGTCGCCGTGCTCGCCCTTGCGGCCGGCCACGACGGGGGCCAGGATCATCAGCTTGGTGCCTTCCGGCATGGCCAGCACCGCATCGACCATCTGCGACACGGTCTGGGCCGCCAGCGGCTCGTGCGGGTGCTGCGGGCAGTAGGGGGTGCCGACGCGCGCGTACAGCAGGCGCAGGTAGTCGTGGATCTCGGTGACGGTGCCGACGGTCGAGCGCGGGTTGTGGGAAGTGGCCTTCTGCTCGATCGAGATCGCCGGCGACAGGCCCTCGATCAGGTCGACGTCCGGCTTTTCCATCAGCTGCAGGAACTGGCGCGCATAGGCCGACAGCGATTCGACGTAGCGGCGCTGGCCTTCCGCATACAGGGTGTCGAAGGCGAGCGACGACTTGCCCGAACCCGAGAGGCCCGTGATGACGATCAGCTTGTTGCGCGGAAGGTCGAGGTTGATGTTCTTCAGGTTGTGCGTGCGTGCGCCGCGGATGCGAATTTCTTCCATTGGTTTTTTTTGCAGGCTTTCAATAAAGTTTGCAGGGCCGGCGCACGATGGACTGTCGCGGTGAGCGGGCCAATCAGGGAGAACCTAGTAGTGTAGCTGGTTTTTCGAAAGGCTGTACATGCATCCAGCAGTTTTGTGCCGCTGGGATACGTTTCCATATCAATCTGAAATCGAAGGACACGCGTTGAAAAGCCGAGTGCGTCGTATGTGGGCCGTTTGGCCGGCTGTTCAATGACAAAGCGTTCAGATACCGAAAATTTTTATGCAGGTGCGGGTCAATCCCGGTAAATCCAGGGCGAACTGGCGCAATTGGACGCGTGGCGGAACACTAAAAATGTCCTTTTTTTCTCTGCCTTTCGGCCCCATAATAGTTGGCTGCAGCACTACGTTCCCTGATGCTTGGAAATCACGCAGAGTCAGGGCTCTACAAAACTCATTGGAGTAACAACATGGCATCAGTTAACAAGGTCATCATCGTCGGCAACCTGGGCCGCGACCCGGAAATCCGCTACATGCCGAGCGGCGACGCCATCGCGAACATCGCTGTCGCCACCTCGTACAAGTCGAAGGACCGCCAGACCGGCGAACAGAAAGAGCTGACCGAGTGGCACCGCATCTCGTTCTTCGGCCGCCTGGCCGAGATCGTGGGCCAGTACCTCAAGAAGGGCTCCTCGGTCTACGTCGAAGGCCGCCTGCAGACCCGCAAGTACACCGACAAGGACGGCATCGAGCGCTACGCGACCGACATCATCGCCGAGAACATGCAGATGCTGGGCGGCCGCCAGGGCATGGGCGGTGGCGACAGCATGGGTGGCGGCATGGATGACGGCGGCTACGAGCCGCAGCAGCGTCCGGCCCCGCGCCAGGCCCCGCCGGCACCGGCCGCCCGTCCGCAGCCGCAGCGTCCGGCGCCGAACTTCTCGGACATGGACGACGACATTCCGTTCTGACCGCGTCAGCCGGCGCTGTCCACAGACCCCGCATGCCCCGCGCTGCGGGGTTTTTTCTTGGCCGAAGCGTGCGTGCTGATCGAAGGCGAGCGCATACACTTGTCGGTCGCGCAGTTCCCACCGACGTACTCCCTTTCGAAAGGAAAGCCATGCCACGCATCCAGACTTCCGGCGCCAATCCGACCGAGCTGTATTACTACGAACAGGGACAGGGCCAGCCCGTCGTCCTGATCCATGGCTGGCCGCTCAGCCACCGCATGTGGGAGTCGCAGATCACGGCGCTGGCGGAAAGCGGTTACCGCGTGATCGCCTATGACCGCCGCGGCTTCGGCCAGTCGGGCCGGCCGGGCGGCGGCTACGATTACGATAGTTTCGCGGCCGACCTCGATGCGCTGATGACCCAGCTCGACCTGCGCGACGCGGCGTTGGCCGGTTTCTCGATGGGCGGCGGCGAGGTGGCGCGCTACATCGGCCGCTACGGCAGCGAACGGGTGTCGAAAGCCATGTTGCTGGGCGCCGTGCCGCCCTTCCTGCTCAAGACCGGGGACAATCCCGAAGGCGTCGACCAGTCGGTCTTCGACGGCATGTTTGAAGCGGTGAAGAATGACCGCATTGCCTTCCTGGGCGACTTCTTCTACGACTTCTATAACCTGGACAAGGACGGCAATGACGGCCAGGAACTGGTCGCCTTCAGCAAATGGATCGCCTGGGAAGCGTCGCCGCTGGCGACCCGGGAATGCATCAATGCGTTCGGGGGCACCGATTTCCGCGCCGACCTGGCGAAATTCGACATCCCGACCCTGGTCGTCCATGGCGACGACGACCGCATCGTGCCGCTTGAGGTGTCGGGCCAGCGCTCGCACGACATGATCGACGGCAGCCGCCTCGAGGTGGTCAAGGGTGCGCCGCATGGTTTCGCGGCCACCCATGCGGCGCAGCTGAATGCGCTGATGCTGGATTTCCTGAAGCGCTGAGCGGCGCTCAGTCTCTCTGGCCCGGCACGCCCTCGTCGGGTTCGTCCGGGATGACGTACACCTCGCCGGCCGTCGCCCCGGCATCGTGCTTGCGCGCCCGCAGGTCGCGGTACACGGCGGCGCGCATGATCATCATCGACACCACCGGCGCCGTCATCAAGAGGAAGACCGCGATGATGATCTCGTGGATCACCAGGCGCGACTTCGCCACCGTGAAGTACAGCATCGAGGCCATCAGCAGGCAGCCGGCGCCCAGGGTGATGGTGATGGCCGGGCCGTGGATGCGCTGGTAGAAGGTGGGCAGGCGCAGCAGGCCGAGGGCGCCGATCAGGACGATGCTTGCGCCCAGCACCAGCAGCAGGGCCACCGGCACCGCCGCCCAGCCCGGCAGGTATTCGAGCCCGCTCATTCGATGATCTCCCCGCGCATCAGGAATTTCGCCATCGCCACCGTCGACACGAAGCCGAGCAGCGCGATCAGGATCGCCACCTCGAAGTAGACCTGGGTGCCGAAGCGGATGCCCAGCACCAGGGCCAGCAGCATGCCGGCCATCCACAGCGTGTCGAGGGCCAGCACGCGGTCGTGCGCCGAAGGGCCGATCAGCAGGCGCAATGCGCAGCAGGCCATCGCCACCAGCGTGCACACCAGGGCATAGCCGACCGCCAGTTCAAGCAGGGTTTCCATCCTTGTTCTCCGGTTCGGTTGCGCCGCCTTCGAAGATCTCGATCAGCGGCTGTTCATAGCGGGTCTTGATGGTGTCGATCCACCATTGCTCGTCGTGCAGGTCGAATACGTGCAGCGACAGTTCATAGCCCTCGGGCAAAATCTCCACCCACACGGTCCCCGGTGTCATGTTGATGAGGCAGGACAGCATCGCCAGGCCGTAGGGGTCGCGCAAGTCCAGCGGTATCCGCATGAACTGCGCCTTCACGGTCTGGTAGTCGCGGAACAGGATGATGCGGCACACGTTGAAGCAGGAGCGCACAATTTCCACGCCCGCCATCCCCATCAGGCGCACGAAGGTGAGCGGCGCGCGCATGCGCGGGTAGCCGAAAGGCTGCAGGCGTCGGGTCAGCAGCGGCACCGCAATGCCCAGCAGCGCGCCGAACAGCAGGTTGGCCGGGTCGACCGTCTGGTTCAGCAGCAGCCACAGGACGCACAGTCCCAGCGATACCACCGGGTAGGGAAGCCAGCGCATCATGGCGCCTCCTTGGCCGAGGTCGGGCCGGGCACGGAAGGCGCGCTGCGCACCGCGTCGATGTACAGGGAGGGGCGGTGGATGTCGGCGCTGGCGCGCGCCAGGTAGGCGAACAGCGGCTGCGCCTGGACCGTCATCAGCACCGACGCCAGCAGCAGGCCCGCCACCGGCAGCGCCTCCGAGGCGTGCAGGGCGGGCGGAGCGAGGGCTTCGGAAGCCCAGAAGGTGCGCACCCCGAAGCGCATCAGCGACACGATGGCGAGCAGCCCGGAGCCGATCACCAGGGCCATCAGGGTCCAGCCGGCGGCGCCGATCGGCGGCATGCCCGGGCCCGGGTTGATCAGGGCGTGGAACATGCCGAACTTGGCGACGAAGCCGGATAGCGGCGGCAGGCCCGCGATGATCAGGGCGCTGGCCAGGAAGGCCAGCGACAGGAAGGCCATCGCGGCCGGCACCCCGCGGCCCTTCGGTTCGGCCGGCGCATCCTCGACCGCGAAGGCCTCCATGGTCAGCGCCAGCATCGCGGCGCCGGGCGTGCGGATGCGGTCGAACAGTTCGATCAGCAGCACGAAGGCGGCGATCGCCAGGGTCGAGGCGAGGTAGTAGTACAGGCCGGCCGTCACCAGGAGCGGCTGGCCGTAGCCGATCACCGCCAGCAGCGTGCCCGAGGAGACGATCGCCGCGTAGCCGGCCATGCGCCCGGCGGTGTCGGTGGCCAGCATGCCGGCGGCGCCGAACACGATGGTCGCCATGCCGCCCCAGAGCAGGGCGTCATAGCCGTAGCGCGACAGTTCGCCGGCGCCGTCCGAAAACACCATCAGCCAGATACGCAGCACCACATAGGCGCCCACCTTGGTCATCAGGGCCAGCATCACCGCCACCGGCGGCGAGGCCGCCGCATAGGTGGTCGGCAGCCAGAAGCCGAGCGGCCACATGGCGCCCTTGGCGAGGAAGGCCAGCGCCAGCACCGCCACTCCGGCCTTGAGCAGGCCGGCGTCCGTGCTCGCCAGGCCCGGCACGCGGCCGGCCAGGTCGGCTATGTTGAGGGTGCCGGTGACCGCGTAGATCATCGCCACGCCGACCAGGAACAGCAGCGAGGCCACCAGGTTGATGGCGATGTACTGCATGCTGGCGCGCAGCCGCGCCACGTTGTAGCCGTGCAGGACCAGACCGTAGGAGGACGCCAGCATGACCTCGAAGAACACGAACAGGTTGAACAGGTCGTTGGTCAGGAAGGCGCCGTTGATCCCCATCAGCAGGAACTGGAACAGGGAGTGGAAGTGCACGCCGATCCGGCTCCAGCGCGGCTGGGCATAGTGCAGGGCGGCCAGCCCCAGCAGCGCGGTCAGCACCAGCATCATTGCCGACAGCCGGTCGGCGACCAGCGCGATGCCGAAGGGCGCGGACCAGTTGGCCGACAGGTAGACGCCAATGCCGCCCTGCCAGCCGCCGTCGACCAGCCAGACCAGCGCCAGCGCATTGGCCAGCAGCGCCAGCACGCTGATGTAGGCGACCGCGAATTTGAGGCGGTGCCGCCCCTGGGTGAGCGGGGCCAGCAGCGCCCCGCACAGCAGCGGCAGCAGCACCGGGAGGATCACCAGGTGGCGGGTCCAGTCGAGTTCGAGCAACTGCATCATGCTTCCGGCTCCTCGCCGTCGACGTGGTCGGTGCCGGTCAGGCCGCGCGCGCCGATCATGACCACCAGGTAGAGCGCGGTGGTGGCGAAGCCGATCACGATGGCGGTCAAGACCAGCGCCTGCGGCACCGGATCGGCCAGGGCCGCGGGATCGGGCGCAGTGCCGGCCAGGGTGAGGGGCGGGCGGTCGACGGCCAGCCGGCCCATGGCGAAGATGAACAAATTGACGGCATAGGACATGAGCATCAGGCCGATCAGCACCTGGAAGCTGCGGGGACGCAGCACCAGCCAGATGCCGGCGCCGAATACGATGCCGATGGCGAGCGAGAGCACGGCTTCCATTACTGGATCTCCTTGGCAGGTGGAATGGCACCGCTGCGCGCGGCGCCGGGCGGCGCGCGGCGGCTGCGCAGCGACTGGTGCGCCAGCGCCACCAGGATCAGCATGGTGGTGCCGACCACCACCAGGAACACGCCGAGGTCGAACACGAAGGCCGATGGCAGGTGCAGTTCGCCGAGCAGCGGCAGGGTGACGTGGGCGGTATGGCTGGTCAGGAAGGGATAACCGAACAGCCAGGCGCCGATGCCGGTGGCGCAGGCGGTCACCAGGCCCCAGCCGATCCAGCGGTGCGGGCGCAGGCGCAGGTGCGACTCGACCCAGTCGGTGCCGGCCACCATGTACTGCACGATCAGGGAGGTGGCGAAGATCAGGCCGGCGACGAAGCCGCCGCCCGGCAGGTTGTGGCCGCGCATGAAGAAGTACACCGCGATCACGCCCATCACCGGCAGCAGGAAGCGCAGGTACACCGCCGGGATCATCAGGTAGCCGCCCGTGGCGGCCTGCTCGGCCGGTTTCTGCTGCACGGCCGGATCGACGTCGCTGGCCTGCTGCACCGGAATGGCGATGCTTTCCGGCGCCGGGCGGAAGCGCCGCAGCAGCGCGTACACGGTGAGCGCCACCGCCGACAGCACGGTGATCTCGCCCATGGTATCGAAGCCGCGGAAGTCCACCAGCAGCACGTTGACCACGTTGGAGCCGCCGCCCTCGGGCAGGGCGCGCAGGATGAAGAATTCGCGCAGGGTGGCGTCGCCGGGACGGGTCAGCACGGCATAGCTGGCGGCCGCCAGGCCGATGCCGCCCGCGACGGCCACCAGGGCGTCGCGCGAGCGCCGCAGCCACGCGCTGAGCGGAATGCGTTCGGCCAGGTGCGCCGGGCGGAAGCGCGGCGGCAGCCAGCGCAGGCCGAGCAGGATCAGCACCGTGGTCACGGTCTCGACCATCAGCTGGGTCAGCGCCAGGTCGGGCGCGGACAGCCACAGGAAGGTGACCGAGGTCGCCAGTCCGGTGGCGCCGACCAGCGCCAGCGCCGCCAGGCGGTGGTACTTGGCTTTCCAGGCCGCGGCCACGGCGCAGCCGGCGCCGATCAGCCAGAGCAGCGCGAACAGCGGATCGAGCTGGTCGAGCTCAGGCGCGGCCAGGTCCTGCACCGGGCGCGCCAGCATCAGCGGCACCGCCACCATCGCCGCCACCATCACCAGCAGCTGCGGCTGCAGGCGCCGGGTGCCGGCGATGCGGATCACCCAGGAGGCGCCCTGGGCCAGGCCGAGCATGACGTTCTCGTACAGCTGGGCGCCCTTCACGCGGTGCAGCACCGGGACCCGGTCGCGCCCGTGTAGGCCGAAGCGGTTACGCAGCAGCATGTAGCACAGCGCGCCGCCCACCAGGGCCATCACGCTCATCAGGAGCGGCAGGTTGACGCCGTGCCAGATCGCCAGGCTGTACTCGGGCAGGGTCGGGCCCAGCACCGAGCCGGCGGCCACCGCCAGCACGTCGCCCACCACCCGTTCCGGCATCACGCCGACCGCGATGCACAGCAGCACCAGCAGTTCGATCGGCAGCCGCATCCAGCGCGGCGGCTCGTGCGGCTCTTCCGGCAGGTCGCGCGCCAGCTGGCCGAAGAACACGCTGATGAAGCGCAGCGAATAGATCACGCTGAACACGCCCATCAGCACCGCGGCCACCGACATCCACCAGTCCTCGGTGCCGCCCACGATCATGGTCTCGGCGAAGAACATCTCCTTCGACAGGAAGCCGTTCATCAGCGGCACCCCGGCCATCGCCGCGCTGGCCACGATCGCCAGCGCCGCCGTGTGCGGCATGGCGCGCTTCAAGCCGCGCAGCACGCGCATGTCGCGGGTGCCGGTTTCGTGGTCGACGATGCCGACCGCCATGAACAGCGAGGCCTTGAACACTGCATGGTTCATGGTGTGGAAGATCGCGGCCACGACCGACAGCGGCGTGCCGATGCTCATCAGGACCGTGATCAGGCCCAGGTGGCTGATGGTCGAGTAGGCCAGCAGGCCCTTCATGTCGTGCTGGAAGATCGCGAAGAAGGAGCCGATCAGCAGGGTGAACACGCCGGCGCTGCCGAGGATCCAGGTCCATTCCTCGGTGCCGGCCAGGGCCGGCCACAGGCGGATCAGGAGGAACACCCCGGCCTTGACCATCGTGGCCGAGTGCAGGAAGGCCGACACCGGGGTGGGCGCCGCCATCGCGTGCGGCAGCCAGAAGTGGAAGGGGAACTGGGCGCTCTTGGTGAGCGCGCCGAGCGCCACCAGCACCAGGGCCGGCACGTACCAGTCGTGGGCGCGGATCGCATTGCCGGCCCCCAGCACGGTCTCCAGGTCGTAGCTGCCGGCAATGTGCCCGAGCAGCAGCACCCCGGCCAGCAGGCACAGGCCGCCGATGGTGGTGACGGTGAAGGCCATGCGCGCGCCGCGGCGGGCGTCGTTGCGTTCCTGCCAGTAGCCGATCAGCAGGAACGACGTGACGCTGGTGAGCTCCCAGAACACCACCAGCTGGATCAGGTTGCCCGACAGGACCACGCCCAGCATGGCCCCCATGAAGGCCATGATGTAGGCGTAGAAACGCGGCACCGGGTCGCGCCGTGACATGTAGTAGTGCGCATAGAGCAGCACCAGCAGGCCGATGCCGAGCACCATGATGGAGAAGACCCAGGCCAGGCCGTCCATGCGCAGCACCAGCGTCAGTCCGAAGTCGGGTAGCCAGTCGATCTGCCTGCGCAGGACCTCGCCCTCGGCGATCCGGCCGAACTCGAGGATGGCCAGCAGCAGCGCGCCGCCGGTGGCGATCGCCGCCACCGCCGCCGGGCGGTGGCGCGATCCGGTGGGCATGCAGGCCGCCACCAGGGCGGCCGCGAAGGGAAGGGAAAGCAGGAGCAGGAGCATCAGGTCAGCCCTTCCATGGCCAAGGGGCCGCTACGGGGTCGTTCAGCCATCGACACCGCCTTCTGGTGCACGCACCAGCAAAGTGTCGCAGGCCAGGTGCTGCAGCAGGTCGTCGCTGCGGCTACCCATGAACACGCGCGCCACGCCCGAGCGTTCACGCACGCCCAGCACCACCAGTTGGAGGGCCTGTTCGCGGGAATAGCGGGTAATGGTGTCGGTGACGCCGCCATGGCCGATAAAGGGCGCGATGTGTTCGCGTGCGCCCGGCGGCAGCGAGCAGCCGTCGAGGAAGCGCTCGCTGGCCGCCAGCATCTCGGGCACCGCGTCGGCGACCGGCTCGGCCAGCGCTTCGAGCACGTGGAACAGGACGATGCGGCGTCCCGGGAACAGCCGCACGGCGGTCTCCAGTGCACGGCGCGAGGCGTCCGAGAAATCGTTTGCAACCAGGATGCGCGCGTAACTGCCGCGGGTGCGCTGGCGCACCACCAGCAGCGGCTGGGCCAAGCCCTGCGCCAGGCGTTCGGCGGTGGAGCCGAAAATCAGCTGCTGGAAGCTTTCGTCGCGCGAGGCGCCGGTGACGACGACCCCGTCGCCCAGGGTGAGGGCAGTATCCAGAATGGCATCGACGACCTCGCCGTCCCTCACCTGCAGGGTCGGCGCGACACCGCTGCCGGCGAATTCTTCCTGCAGCTCGCGGCGCGCGGCCAGTTCGAGCGCGGACACGGTGTCGCCGCGGTCGAGCCAGGCGCTCACCTCGTCGGGCGTGCGCGGACCTTCGCGCACGGTCAGGATGACCAGTTCGGATTGCCATTCGAGCGCCAGCTGCTTGGCACGGTCCAGTGGGCGGTCGCAATGCGCGCACAAGTCCGTGGCGAGCAGCAGCCGCGATGGCGGGATACTGTCGTTCACGTAAACCTCCATGCCGGGAAAAAAGCGGCAAATGGCTCCACTTTACTGTTTTGCATGGGATACGGCAACGCATTACTTCAGGTCAATACGCCAAATTTTCTGCCGAACACAGCGCTCGTGCGCGCCGCAGGCGGCGGGATTGCTAGCATGCGAAGTATGCACATCCTCTGGAATTACCTGCGCCCGCATTGGCGCCTTGCCGCGCTGGCGCTGCTGCTGGCCGGCCTGGCCCAGGTGCTGAACCTGGTCGACCCCATCATCTTCGGGATGATCATCGACGACTACGCGCTGCATCCGGGGGACAGGAGCGACGACGAACTGGTGGCGGGCGTGCTGCGCCTGCTGGGGCTGGCCGTGCTGGTGGCCCTGCTGGCGCGCCTGGCCAAGGCGCTGCAGGAATACGTGACGCGGCTGGTGGTGCAAAAGCTCGGCGTGGCGATCTTCAACGACGGCCTGCGCCAGGTGCTGCGCCTGAAGTACCAGGAATTCGAAGACCTGCGCAGCGGCGAGACCCTGTCGCTGCTGCAGAAGGTGCGCGCCGACAGCGAGCGCTTCATCAACACCTTCATCAACACCGTGTTCGCATCGATGGTGGGAGTGTCCTTCCTGGTCTGGTACGCGGTGGCCAAGCACTGGCTGCTGGTGCCGGTGTTCGTGGTCGGGGTGCTGGTGCTGGGCGGCCTTACCGGCTTGCTGAGCCGCGAGATCAAGACCCAGCAGCGCTCGATCGTGCGCGAGACCAACCGCAACTCCGGTTTCATTACCGAGTCGCTGCGCAACATCGAACTGATCAAGAGCCTGGGCCTGACCTTCAGCGAGATCCGGCGCCTGCGTGCCCAGACCGACAGCATCTTCGCGCTCGAGATGGAAAAGGTGAAGCGCATCCGGCTGCTCTCCTTCCTGCAGGGGAGCACACTGAGCCTGTTGAGACTGGCGATCCTGTTCGCGCTGCTGTGGCTGATCTTCCGCAAGGTTCTCTCGACGGGCGAGCTGATCGCCATGCAATTCATCTCGGTGGCCATCTTCGCGCCGCTGCAGGAATTGGGCAACATCATCCTGGCGCACCGCGAGGTCGAAGCCTCGCTGCTCAACTTCCGCGCGCTGATGGACAAGCCGATCGAGCGCCGCCCGCAGGACTTCGTCGAGATCGGGCCGCTCGAGCAGATTCGCTTCGCCGAGGTGGGTTTTCGGCACAAGGGTGCGCAGGAGGATTCACTGGTGGACATCTCCTTCAGCGCCGCGCTGGGGCAGACCGTGGCCTTCGTAGGGCCGTCCGGTTCGGGCAAGTCGACCCTGGTGAAACTGCTGGTCGGCCTGTACACGCCGGCGCGCGGCAAGGTGTACTACAACGAGATCTCGACCGCGGACCTGCGCTACAACGAAGCGCGCCGCCAGGTCGGCTTCGTCACCCAGGAGACCCACCTGTTCGCGGGCACCATCCGCGACAACCTGCTGTTCGTGAAGCCGGATGCGACGGACGGACAGATCATGGCCGCGCTGGCGCAAGCCTCGTGCGCCAGCCTGGTCGAGAAGTCGCCGCAGGGGCTGGACACCGTCATCGGCGAGCGCGGCATGAAGCTGTCCGGCGGCGAGAAGCAGCGCCTGTCGATCGCCCGCGCGCTGGTGCGCGAGCCGCGCCTGCTGATTTTTGATGAGGCGACATCGGCGCTCGATTCGCTGACCGAAGAGCAGATCACCAACACGGTGCGCGACATCTCGGCGCGCGCCAGCCAGATCACGATCCTGATCGCGCACCGGCTCTCGACCGTCATGCACGCGGACACCATCCACGTGCTGGAAAAGGGCCGCATCGTGGAAACCGGTTCGCACGACGCGCTGGTGGCGCAGAAGGGCTTGTACTACGCGATGTGGCGCCAGCAGATCGGCGAGCGGCCCGTGCCCGCCGGCGCGGCTCAGGCGTCGGCGGGGTAGCGCAGGCCGATCTGCCCGCGAATCCGGTCCAGCAGGGCCATGTTGGACAAGGTGTCCTCGTGCGTCATGAGGGGATGCTCGATCAGGCCCTCGCGCAGGCAGCGCCCGGCTTCGATCGCTTCGTGCGTGTAGCCGTTGCCCAGGTAAGGCGTCGGGATGGTGCGCGAGGAACCGTCCTGCAGGTCCACGGTGATGCGCTCGGCCAGGTGGAACATGCGGTGCATGCGGATGCTGCCCCCGGTGCCGGAAACGATCAGTTCCGAGGCCGAACGCGCGCGGATCGAACAGCTGCACACCGACAGCGTGCCGCCCCCATGCTTCATGATGAAGGCGGTGGTGGCGTCCACTCCCGTCTCGCTCATGATGGCCTGCGCCTGTACGTTTTCCGCCTTGCCCAGCAAGGCGCAAGCGATCGACAGCGGGTAGATGCCGAGGTCGAGCAGGGCGCCGCCGCCCAGTTCTCGCTTGTTGACGCGGTGCTCGGGATCGAGCGTGGCCGAGAAGCCGAAATCGGCATGCACCTGCGTGACCGTGCCGATCTCGCCGGATGCCATGATGCGCCTGACCTCGGCGAGCGCCGGCAGGAAGCGGGTCCACATGGCTTCCATCAGGAACAGGTTCTTGGCACGCGCGAGCGCCACCACTTCGCCGGCCTCGCGCCGGTTGATGGCGAAGGGTTTTTCGCACAGCACGGCCTTGCCGCCCCCCAGAGCCAGCAGGGAATTCGGCGCATGCATCGGGTGCGGCGTGCCGATGTAGATGATGTCGACGTCGTCGGCCCTGGCCAGCGCCTCGTAGGAACCGTAGGCCTTCTTGACGCCCAGCTCGCGCGCGAAGGCCTGGGCACTGTCGAGCGTGCGCGAACCCACCGCCGCCAGCACCGCGCCCGGCGCGTGTTTCAGCCCCAGCGCGAACGCGCGCGCAATGCCGCCCGTGCCCAGGATGCCCCAACGTACCGTGTCGTTCATCGGATGTCCCCCTTGTCGTCGAATGGTTCTTGCGAAGCATACTCCCGCAGGTCAGGAGTGGGAATGGCCTTTGCCAGGGCCGCGACGGTCCGGCAAGGCTGGTTCTTGTTTCTGCTAAAAGTTTACTGCTGAGCCCAAATAAACGTCTCGCTGATAAGCGAGCTCTTCAATTTTACAATTCACTGCCTGAATAACGGGAATAAATATGTCGAATAAAGGCGAAAGAAAAAAGGGATTTTATATTCATTCCTTGTTTAATGATTTATTCCATTTGGACGAATGTAATTCGGACAGACATTATCTTGGCCCTGTTTTTGTTGTTTCGCCATCGTTCCCAGCACCGTCCGGGAAAATGTGCTGACCGTGAGATCGGAAGCATTTGCTTACATTTAGACGGCGTTGATGTCAGTTCATGCTCATCTTTGCCGTATTTCGTAGTGGTTCATCAATGATGTTGTCATCTTTGCGTCGACGCGAAACAACACCATCAAATTTTTTTCCGCGTGGAAAACAAAAAAAATGACGGGCGTTTAGAATTGCCTCCCATCAGCTTCCTGAAATAAATTTTCCCCGATTCAGGATTGGCTGGCATTTCTGAAAATCTCCCAAACATTTAACAATCCACGTTATCCGATGCACACTACTGTTTCTATTCCGCGTTCCGGTTTCAGTTTCGCGCAAACCCGGCAATACGCCCTGCCGGTGGCCTTTGCACTGTTCGGCCTCGTGATGGGCTCCTGGGCAGGCCGCATCCCTGCCCTCGCCGAAGGCGTCAAGATCTCGCACTCGGCGCTGTCGATGGTCCTGCTGTGCGGCGGCCTCGGCGCGCTCCTGTCGTTCCCGATCTCCTCCTTCCTGATGGGCCGGTTCGGCGCACGCAAGTCGCTGTTCATGTCCGGCCTGGCCCTGCTGGCTGTCCTGGTGGCGATCGGCAAGGCGCCCGACGTGGCGCGCCTGATGATGGCGGTACTGCTGCTGGGCGTGACCGCCAGCGTGTACGACGTCGCGATCAACTCGGCCGCCACCAGGCGCGAGAAGCAGACCGGCAAATCGGAAATGTCGCGGCTGCACGGCATCAGCTGTGGCGGCGGCCTCGTCGGCGCGACCCTGGGCAGCCTGATGGCCAGTATGAAGATCGCTCCCGCCGCCCACTTCCTGATGCTGGTCGGTCCGCTGGCCCTGCTGCTGTGCCTGGCCTTTGTCATGATCGGACCCGACGAAGCCGTCGACAAGGTCGAGAAAAAGTCGTTCTCGCTGCCGCGCGGTCCGCTGGCGCTGCTGGGCGTGCTGGGCTTCCTCGGCTCGATGACGGAAGGCAGCATCGCCGACTGGAGTGGCGTGTTCCTGAAGCAGCATTTCGGCGCGTCCGACGGCCTGGCGCCGCTGGCCCTGTCCGCGTTCTCGGTGATGATGCTGCTGTCGCGTATGGTCGGCGACAAGCTGAAGATGCGCTTCGGCGCCCAGCGCCTGGTGACCCTGGGCTCGCTGGTCGGCGCCTGCGGCCTGATCTTCGCGGTGCTGGCGCCGAGCGCCCACGTCGCGCTGATCGGTTTCGCCATCGCCGGCCTCGGCCTGGCGCTGCTGTTCCCCTTCGTGTTCAGCGCGGCGGGCGCCCAAGGCCCGATGGCCCTGGCCGCCGTCGCCAGCATGGCCTACAGCGGCACCCTGATGGGCCCGCCGGTGATCGGCGCCGTCGCCCACTTCGTCGGCATGCAGGTTGCGATCGCCTACCTCGGCGGCCTGGCCCTGGTCATCGCCTTCGTTGCCAGCCGTACCAAGCTGTTGAAGTAAGTGTTTTGCCGGCGGCAGCCGGCTTCCCGTTCTCGCTGGCGGCAGCCGGCGCCCGCTCCTCGCACGGCGTAAGCCGGCTTCCAACGCAGACCGCGCCGTGCGCCGTCTGCGTTTTTTTTGTTTGCGCTAGCCCAAGCCAGCCCCGGCGCTGGCCGAACTTCGCCAGCCGCGCCATCTCCAAGGAACAAACCCCTTGAACATGGAGACGCCATGACGAGCGCAGTCGATGCAGCCGCGGTGACGCAGTTCCACGATGGCGAGCTGGCCCGGGCCGACTGGCCAAGCCTGCACCGCGGGGCCGAGCTCCCCGCGGCCTGGCAGGCCATCGACGCCAACCATCGCTACAACTGCCTGCTGTGGCAGGAAGAAGACCGCGCGCGCCGGGTCGACGTCCCCGCCGCCGAGATCGCCACCAGCAAACGCCTGATCGACCGCTACAACCAGCAGCGCAACGATGCGGTCGAAGCCATTGACGAAGCGCTGCTGGCGGGCCTCGCGGCTGCCCATTGCGCCGAGCCCGCTCCCGGGGCGCGGCTGTCGAGCGAGACGCCGGGCGCGATGATCGACCGGCTGTCGATCCTGTCGCTCAAGATCCACCACATGCGGCTGCAGACCGAACGCGCTGACGCGGGGCGGGCGCACGTGCAGGCCTGCAGCGCCCGGCTGCAGCGCCTGATCACCCAGCGCCACGACCTCGCCGCCTGCCTCGACCAGTTGCTGCGCGAGGCGCGCAGCGGCCTGGCCTATTTCAAGGTCTACCGCCAGTTCAAGATGTACAACGATCCCGCGCTCAACCCCTACCTGTACGGTCAGGCGGCCGGCGGCGCGGCGCAGGCGGGCGGCCGATGACGCTGCCGCGCATCGACGTCCTCGTGCCCACCTGCGGCCGGCCGGCGGCGCTGGCGGTCACGCTGACGTCGATCGGTGCGCAGGATTATCCCGCGCTGCGCATCGTCGTCTCCGACCAGACCGAGGGCAGCACCGCGCTCGGGCAGGCCGAGGTGGTGGCCGTGCTGCGCTACCTGCGCGCGCGCGGGCACCAGCTCGATACCTGGCACCACCTGCCGCGGCGCGGCATGGCGGAACAGCGCGCCTTCCTGCTGGCGCAGGTCCAGGCGCCTTACTGCCTGTTCGTCGACGACGACGTCATCCTCGAGCCTGGCCTGGTCAGGCACCTGCACGGCCTGCTCGCGCGGCATGGATGCGGGTTCGCCGGCAGCGCCGTGCACGGCTTGAGCTACCTGGGCCAGGAACGTCCGGCGCAGGAGCAGCTCACGTTCTGGGAAGACCGCGTCGAGCCGGAAACGGTGTTGCCGGGCAGTAGCGCATGGGCACGTCACCACCTGCACAGCGCGGCCAACCTGTACCACCTGCAGCGGCGGCTCGGCGCCACCCCGGAGAGCGCGCGCGCCTACCGCGTGGCCTGGGTGGGCGGCTGCGTGCTGTTCGATACCGCCAAGCTGCGTGCCGCCGGCGGCTTCGATTTCTGGCCCGCGCTCCCCACAAGCCATTGTGGCGAGGACGTGCTGGCCCAACTGCGCGTCATGGAGCGCTTCGGCGGCTGCGGCATGCTGCCTTCCGGCGCCTATCACATGGAGCTGCCCACCACGCTGAAGCAACGCACGATCGACGCGCCCTGGGCGCTGCTGCCGCACGGCGATCCGGTGGCGCTCCCGCCTTCATCGATGCCGGCGCGGGAGCGGCCGTGACGCACGAACCGTCCCGGCTCGACGGGGTGGCGAAGATCGCCGTGCTGCGGCCGAACGCGGTGGGCGACTTCGTCTTCGCCCTGCCGGCCCTGCATGCGCTGAAGCAGGCCTATCCCGATGCCGAACTGGTATTCATCGGCAAGGACTGGCACGCAGGCTTCCTGCAAGATCGGCCGGGGCCGGTCGACCGGGTCGTGGTCATGCCGCCCGTGCCCGGCGTGGGCGCGCCCATGGACGAGCCGCTCGACGGGCAGGCGGTGGAGCGCTTCGTCGAACGCATGCGTGCGGAGCGCTTCGACATCGTGGCGCAAATGTACGGCGGCGGGCGCTACTCGAACCCCTTCGTCATGCGCCTCGAGGCCAGGCTGGCCATCGGCGCACGCGCGGGTGGTGCGCCGCCGCTCGATCGCTGGGTTGCCCATGTCGAGCCGGGCAACCGGCGGCTGGCCTTGCTGGAGATCGCCGCGCTCGCCGGGGCGACGCTGCCGTGGATGCGGCGCGAACTGGCCGTCACGGCGGCGGACCGCGCGGCCGCGGCGCAGGCCCTGCCACCCGATTACCGGATTGCGGCGCCTGAGCGGCACCCGGGGTCCGCGGCCGCGCCGCCGGCCTCGCAGGCGTACGGCCGTCCGCTCGTGCTGCTGCAGCCGGGATCGTCCGACCCGCGCCGCTGCTGGCCCGCGGAGCGCTTCAGCGCTGTCGGCGACGCCCTGTCCCAGGCGGGTGCGCTGGTGGCCGTCAACGGCACCGCGCAGGAGGCCGGCCTGGTGCGGCGGATCGTCGATGGCATGCGCCATCCCGCACTCGACCTTGCCGGCAAGCTCGGACTGGGCGGGCTGTGTGGCCTGCTCGAGCGTGCCGCGCTGGTGCTGTCCAACGATACGGGGCCGCTGCACCTGGCGCTGGCCATCGGCACCCCGGCCGTTGGCCTGTTCTGGCATACCAACCTGGTCGACGGCGCACCCTTGCGGCCTGCCCTGCTGCGCGCTACGGTCTCGGCCCAGGTGCGCTGCGGCGTGTGCGGCGCGGATAACCGCGCAGCGCGCTGCCCGCACCAGGAAAGCTTTCTGCAAGATATTTCAGTCGACGAGGTGCTGGCCCTGGCCTTGGCGCAGCTGCCAAGACGGGGCACGAGGACGCAGCCCGATCCTCACCAGTAAGGCCACATGCCGGTCGCGCGTTGTCCGCTCGGCTCCGTCCCCGTGAGCAAGGCGCGTGCGTGCTCGAGGACCACCGCGGCGCGCTCGGCGGCCGGATCCCAGATGCAGCGGTGGCGCAGGCGGTCGAGCGGCGCCCAGCGGGCGATGTCCGCCTTGCTGAACACCACCACGCTGTTCAGGCCCAGGCCGGCCGCGATATGCGACACCCCGGTGTCGTTGCAGATCAGCAGCCGTGAGCGGCTCATCAGGGCGGCCATGGCACCGATCGAGATCGGCGCGGCGGCCTCGATCGCGGGCGAGCGCATGTGCTCGGCCACGGCGCGCGCGAGCGGGGCTTCGTCGGCTGAACCGGTGAGCACGGTGTCGAGGCCGAATTCCTGCCTGAGCTGATCCGCCACTTCGGCGAAGCATTCCGGGGGCCAGCATTTGTCGCGCTTGCGCGCGCCCGGATGGATGCAGATGTAATGGCCGGGCTCGAGGTCGGGCGCGAGCTTGCTGGCTTCGAGTTCCTCGACGTCTTCGCGCCGCAGCGGAAATTCGAGCTGGGTGCCGGCGTCGGGCGCGCCCAGCCGCTCCAGCAGGCTCAGCAGCCGTTCCTGTTCGGCGCCCGCGTCGGGCCAGGGCATGAGCAGGGTGCGGTCGGTCTGGCTTGCTTCTCCGCTGGTGAAACCGGCCATGGCGCGGGCGCCGAGGCCGGCGACGATATGGTTGGTCACGTCGCCGCTGCCGTGCAGCTGCAGGGCGAGGTCGAAACCCTGGTCGCACATGAAGGCATAGTAGGCCGTGAGCTCCTCGTGGCGGACCGCCTGCTCCGGCAGCAGCGGGTGGCCCGGGAAGGGAATGAAATCGTCGATGTAGGCGTCGAAGCGCCGGGCGAACTGCGCCGCCCAGGGCAGGCCCGTGAGCACGATCCGCGCGTCCGGCAAGGCCGCGCGCAGCGCACGCAGGGCGGGTACCGAACAGAGCATGTCCCCCAGCTGCAGGGCGCGAAACACGATGACGCTGCGGATAGCGTGACGGTGCAGGAACGAACGCCGATTCATGTGTTCTCCAAATAATCCAGCCTTGCGTAAACTTCAGGGCCTGGCACCGCGGTCGCCGGGACAGGCGGCAGACATCAGGCGTGGGAAAGCCGGTCGAGGACGTTGCGGGTGATGCGTTCGACCCTGCGGTCACGCGCCTCGCCCAACACCTGCGCCCAGTCGGTCGTCCCCGCGGAAAACACGGTGCCGCCGTGCCGGAACATGCCCATCGCCGCGACGTGGGTGCCTTCGCCGGCGCCATGGCGCTCGCGCGGCGGCAGTTCCTGCCAGCGCCGGTCGAGCGGGCAGCGAGCAGCTGGTAGCCGTCCGGCGTTCCCGCCTCGTCGCGCCAGGCCGACAGGATGGCCTGGCCGCCCGGCCCGATGTGGTCGACCGGCACGCCGTCGCACTCGTATCCCGGCAGCGGCGGCCAGGTATCGCCGCCGAGCGATTCGCCATGCGACAGGCCGGTGCCCGCGAATATCCAGTGGCCGGGCTGCTGGACCACGAAGCCGGGCGTGTCGCGCGGGCCGTCCCACCAGCCGCCGCCATGGCGGTAGCTTGCGCCGCTCGGCGAGTCTTCCGGGCGCCGGGCGCCGGTGGCGGGCCACCAGTGGTCCTGGGCGCCGTGCTTGCCGCCCTGGTGGCACACCATGACCGTGCCCTCGTCCACCAGGTGGATGCGCCACCAGCACAGGTTGGCGCCGAACAGGGCCAGGTTGCCGCCGCCGGCGACGAAGTCTTCGACCGCGTCGCGCGTGGCTTCGCTCCAGTATTCGTCGTGGCCCACGCTGACGAGCAGGCGGTAATCCTGCAGCAGCGCCGGTTGCGCATGGAGGTCGAAGTCGGCGGCGCGGCCGTCGGGCAGGTGTTCGGCGCGTAGCCAGTCGCTCCGCCACACAGGCACCAGCGCGTGCTCCCAGCGGTAGATCGCGATGCGAAAGCGCGGCGCGTCGCCCGAGACGTGCAGGGTGAGCGGCTCGCCCGCCCGCACGCTCGGGCGCCCGGGGTAGGCGCGGATCATACCGGCAGCTCCGGCTCGCTGCGCTTGGTCACCAGGAAGGGCGGGATCGCCAGTGCGTGCAGGGGCATCTGGCGGAATGCGGCGACGGCCTCGAAGGGCGTCTCGACGATGGGCTCGTCCTTGCCGTTGAACGAGGTGTTGAGCAGCACCGGTACACCGGTGCGCACTTCGAAGCCGGCCAGCAGGGCGCGCAGCAGCGGGTCGTCCGCGGGACCGACGGTCTGCAGGCGCGCGGTGCCGTCCACGTGGGTGATGGCCGGCAGCATCGGCGCGACCTCGGGCCGCACCGGTGCGGCGAACTGCATGAAGGGAGACGGGCCGGCCACGTCGAAGTAGACGGCGGCGCGTTCTTCCGGCACCACCGGGGCGAGCGGGCGGAACCATTCGCGCTGCTTGACCCGCGCGTTGATCCAGTCGCGGATGCGGTCGCGGCGCGGATCGGCCAGGATGCTGCGGTGCCCGAGCGCGCGCGGACCGAATTCGCTGCGGCCCTGGTACAGGCCGACCACGCGCCCGGTGCACAGCAGGTCGAGCATGCGCGCGCACAGGGCGTCGCGGCCGCGCGGCCGCTCGATCACCAGGTCGCTCGCGCCGTCGAGCGCCGCCTCGATGTCGGACAGCTGGGGCGGCGGGCCGAGATAATCCGCGCTCCAGCGAAAGTCGCAGGGCCGGCCCGCCAGCTCGGTGAGCCCGTAAATGGCGCAGCCCAGGGCGGTGCCGGCGTCGCTCGGCGCCGGCGGCAGGAACACGCTGCGGAACGGGGTCTCGCGCAGCAGGCGCTCGTTGGCGGAGCAGTTCAGGGCCGTGCCGCCGGCGAAGCACAGGTGCTCGGCCCCGGTCTGGCGGTACAGCCAGTGCGCCAGCGCCAGCAAGGCGTCCTCGAAGGCGCGCTGGCCGGCGGCGGCCAGGTTGGCGCAGTCGGTAAAGCGCGCTTCCGCGCTGCCGAAGCGGAAGCGGCTGCGCTCGCGCAGCAGCGAGCGCCAGGCGGACGGGATGCCGACCGCCATGCCTTCGACGTCGAGCGGCGGCAGGCCGAGCGCCGTCGGGTCGCCGTAGGGCGCCAGGCCCATCACCTTGCCTTCGTTGCCCTCGCCCGGGAAGATCGCCTGGGTCAGCAGGAAGTAGAACATGCCGAGGCCGACCAGGCGGCCGTCGTCGCGGCGGGCGCCGTCAGGCGGCCGGACCTGCTTGCCGATGCAGCGGATCTCCTTGCGGCTGGCGGTATAGAAGGAAGAGACCTCGCGCCAGTCGCCGGGCGTGCTGGCGGCGCCGCTCCAGTGTTCGGTGAAGTCGGAGACCGGGCTGCCCTGGCCGTCGATGACCATCACCGCGGCCTCGTCGAAGGGGGAGGGGTGGAATACGCTGTACAGGTGCGCCAGGTGGTGCGAGATGCTGGCGCGCCGGCCGCCGCGCGCCAGCGCCAGCGTGGCGGCCAGCTCTTCTTCGTAGAGCGGCAGGCTGCCGATTTCCTCGTCGGAGGAGAAGCATTCGACGACGATGTCGACCGGGCGTTCGAGCCCGGGCAGGCGCGGCGCATAGTGCTCGCGCAGGTCGCCGGGCTTGCCCCAGTGGTGCTTGTGGCGGGTGAGACGTTCTTTCTGGATGGCCCAGGCGAGGTGCGAGCCCTGCATCAGGCAGATGCTGGCGTCCTGGGTCCGGTTAATGCCAAGCACAACTGGGGTGTCGTCCATTCGTCTTCTCCTTGTATCGGTCCGATAGCGGCGGACAGCCCAACTTTGAGCCGGATGAGCAGGATTAGTTCGCCCCGTTCATGCGATCCTGCACAGTGCCCGGATGCAGGAAGCGGTTCTTAATGGGGGCCGAAGAACGAGGCCGCGAAAGGCGGTATGATCGGGTCATTGTCCTGTCCGTCCAAGCCGATCCGACCATGCTCCAGACACCTGCTTCCTTCACGCCGCTGTTCGCGCAGCAATCCGATCCCGCGCCCCTGAGCTTCCTGTTCCACGGCGGCCGGCTGCTGGTGCGCGAGCACGACCTGGCGCTGCCCGACGCCGCCACGCTCGACCGTCTGGAGGTGGACCGTGCGCGCCTGCAGCCGCTCGGCCTGCACGGCGAGCGCTACTGCGAGACCGGCTGGTTCGACAGCGAACCCGCGCTGCCGCCGGGCTATGCCCTGCGCGGCCTGCGCTCGCTGTTCGCCGACATGGACGAGGAGCTGCTGGGCCTGGCGGCGCGCGCCGCCCAGGTCGCGGAATGGGCGCGCACCCACCGCTTCTGCGGCGCCTGCGGCAGCGGCACCGTGCTGGCGGCCGGCGAGCGCTGCTACAAGTGCGTGCAGTGCGGGCACATGGCCTATCCGCGCATCTCGCCGGCCATGATGGTCCTGATCAGGAAGGGCGACAGCGTGCTGCTGGCGATGCACCTGGCGTCGCCCACCAAGCGCTTCGTGCCGCTGGCCGGCTTCCTGGAGGCGGGGGAATCGGTGGAAGAGGCGATCCACCGCGAGGTCTACGAGGAGGTGGGACTGCGGGTGCAGAACCTGCGCTATTTCGCGAGCCAGTCCTGGCCCTTCCCGCATTCCTTGATGCTGGCCTTCACGGCCGACTACCTGGATGGCGAGATCCGGATAGATACCTCGGAGCTGTCGGAGGCGCGCTGGTTCGGGCCGGACGACGAATGGCCCGAACGGGTGCCGCACATATCGGTGTCGAGCGTGCTGGTGGATTCACACCGCCCGCCGGGCAGGTAGCGTTCAGGTCTGCGCCGGCGCGCCGTCCGTGCGCACGGCCTGCGCCTGCGGCTTGGCACCGGTGCCGCGCAGCTGGACCGCGCGCTGCAGCAGGTCGAACCAGAACGGGGCGCCGAACAGCGTGGTGCCGGCGGTGATCAGCCAGCCGGCCACCTGCAGCGCAAAGGCGGTGTCGAAGCGCGGCGGGAAACTGCTCCAGCCGATCGGCATCGTCCACAGCTGGCGCAATGCCTCGGCATCGAGCGCGCTCGGGGCGGCCTTGATCTGGGCCGCCAGCGCCGGGTTCTGCCACAGGGTCTGGAACAGGTGGATGCTGTCGATGTTGAGCAGGATGGCGAGCAGCAGCGCCAGCAGGAAGGAAATCAGGAGCTGGCGCCGCTTGTACACGCCGGACAGGCGTTCCATGGCGCTGTTGAACCAGCCGGCGATGCCCTCCTGGAAGCGGGCCAGGTCGCCGCTGGACTGGCGGTACAGGGCCAGCAGCACGCGCTTCACCTGCTCGTCGGGCAGGGCTTCGATCGCGGCCTGCAGCGGAATGGCCGGGTTGCTGCGCAGCGAATCGAGCAGGGCGATCGCGAAGTGCGCCGGTTCGATGTACGATGGCTTGACCGACAGGGGCCGCCGGGCGTTGCCGCCGCCGTGCGGATTGACCAGCGGATGGTCGTACAGGCTCTGCGCCAGCGCCTCGCAGCGCGGGTCGTCCAGCATGCGCTTGATCCCGTCCAGCAGCATGTTGGCGCGCAGGCTGAAGGCCGCCGCCAGCGCTTCCTGCAAGGTACTGACGACCAGCGCCAGGGTGCCGTAGCAAAACGTCAGGCCGATGGCGACTTCGAGGACCGTACTGCCGAACATGGCGATCTCCCAGGGACTGGAACCACCGTCCACGCTACCGCTATTGTGCGGATGGACTATTAATTTTGCTCAATAAATCGGCAGCCGCCGGAACCCTTCCCGCATTTTCTATATACTTGCGGCAATCGATTTTTTAAGGTTCACCATGTCTGACAAAGAAGCTTTCACCGAACACGACTGGCGCCGCCTGCTGACCAGCCTGGGCGAGGATCCGGACCGACCGGGCCTGCAGGAAACGCCGCATCGCGTGGCGAAGGCCTGGAAACACTGGACCTCGGGCTATGATCAGGATCCCGTCGAAGTGCTCAAGGCCTTCGAGGACGGCGCCGAGGAATACAATGAACTGATCGTGGTGCGCGGCATCCCGGTCTACAGCCATTGCGAACACCACCTGGCGCCCTTCTTCGGCAAGGCCACGGTCGGCTACCTGCCCAACGGTAAGATCGTGGGCCTCTCCAAGCTCACCCGCCTGGTCGACATCTTCTCCAAGCGCCTGCAGGTACAGGAACGCATGACGATCCAGATCGCCAACGCGCTGATGGAAGTGCTGGAGCCGAAGGCGGTGGGCGTGGTCGTCAAGTGCCGCCACATGTGCATGGAAAGCCGCGGCATCCGCGCCATCGGCGAAGAAACCATCACCTCGGCCCTGCTGGGTGAACTGCAACCGAACCTGGCTTTGCGTACCGAGTTCCTGGCATTGGCACGCGACTAGGACTAAGCTGGAAGGGCGAGCCGCCGGGCCCGCCTTGGAACCTGTTCCGGATCGCCGGCCTCCAAGTGATTTTCGGAGGACGCGCCATGGATCGCCCGGCCTTTCCCAGCGATATTTCTCGCGAGCAGTTCGAGCCCGTGCGCGGCATGCTGGAAGCGGCGCGGCGCAAGACCCGCCCGCGCAAGCACGACCTGTACGACGTGTTCTGCGCCGTCCTCTATTTCCTCCACACCGGCGCCACCTGGCGCAGCATGCCGGCCGGCTTTCCGCCCTGGCGCACCGTGCACGAGTACTTCACGCAGTGGACCATGCTGCGCGACGGCGACCGCACCCTGCTGGAAAGCGTGCTCGAGAAATCGGGTCGCGACCTGGAACTGGCACAGCTGAGGCGCTTGCTCAACCGTCATTGAGCTGAAGCAGTCGCACGCGACATTGTCAGGGGATTGTCACAATCTGTTGCACTTCTTGAAAAGTGCGGTAGCCGGGCTCGGCTAAGCTACAGAAAAGCTTATCAAACTCTTATCTTCGAGCCGGGCATGTTCGAGCACCTCAACCTCATTCTGTTTTCCGCCCTCAACGCCCAGGCCGGCCTGACCGGCTGGCAGTTGATGGCCGCCGTCTTCGCCGCGCAGTGGCTGATCTTCGTGATGCCGCTGTCGCTCGTCATGCTGTGGCTCGGCGGCGGGCCGGGCCGCGAGGTGGCGCTGCGCGCCTTCATCGCCGCCAGCGGTGCGCTCGCGCTGAACGCGCTGATCGGCCAGTTCTGGTACAGCCCGCGGCCCTTCGTCGCCGAAGTCGGCCAGACCTTCCTGCTGCACGCGCCGGACAGTTCCTTCCCGAGCGACCACGCCACCAGCATCTTCTCGGTGGCCCTGGTGCTGGCCTTCAGCCGGGTGCAGGAAGCGCGCCGAGTCGGCTGGCTGCTGCTGCCGCTGGCGCTGGTGGTGGCCTGGTCGCGCGTCTACCTGGGCGTGCACTGGCCGAAGGACATGGCGGGGGCGCTCCTGATGTCGGCGGCGATGGCCTTGCTGGTGCAGACGGCGGCCGTGCGTGCGGCATGCGCGCACCTGCTGCCGGTAGTGGAAAACGTGTACCGCCGCGTGCTGGCGGTGCCGATCGGACGCGGCTGGCTGCGTCCTTGACGATGATGGCCGGGTAGGGCGGCGCGGCCGGCAAGGTCCCGGTCGCCACCTGCGTCGGGCGAGGGATCCAACGCACGCAGGACGCGTGGAAGGCTTCCCGCGCCGGCCGCGTTTCCCTACGCCTTGACTTAGCGTGCCGCGGGCGTGCCGGCGGCCTCGAAGACCAGCTTGTCGTGCTCGTCGAGGTGGAAGCTGCCCAGCGCCTGGCCGGTGACGTCGTTCGCTTGCGGCGCTTCCAGTTCGGTGCAGCCCTGGGTTTCCACCTGCCAGACATCCTCGCCCGAGCGCAGCGTATACAGGTTGGGGCCGCTCGCGAACAGCTCGATCTCCAGGCCGGACACCGATACCTTGCCCAGCTCCAGTTGGCGCTGGCATTCCGGCATGTGGGCGACGGTCAGGCGCAGCGTCGCATCCTTGCTCCAGAAATAGTCCTGCAGCACGCGTACGGTGATCGCATGCTCCTTGCCATCGATCTGGTAGCTGGCCGAATCGTTGACGCAGCCGGCCAGCAGCAGCGGTGCTAGAAGTGCGGGGAGCAGGAAGAGTGGCTTGCGCATGGCGGTTCCGTTGTCAGGTGATGCATTGGTGCATCGTTTGACGGAGTATAGAAGCGGCATGGAGCGGGCGCAACCGCGCGTTTCAGGGAGCGGGCATGCCGGAAGGGCGGAGGATGTGCAGCAATTCCTGCGGCGTGAAGAATTCGCGGTCGGGCGCCGCCCGCCGCAGCGCCTCGATCGGCGCATAGCCCCAGCTCACCGCGCCGAAGGCCACCCCGGCCCGGCGCGCGGCGGCGGCGTCCAGCGCCTGGTCGCCCACGTACAGCGCATGCGCCGCCGGCACCGCCGCGCGCCTGACCACCTTGCGGATGCGCCCGGCCTTGCCGAACATCGACATCCCGCATTCGTAGTGGCCGAACAGGGCGCTCAGGCGCGGCCCCAGCACCAGGCGCACGTTCTGTTCCGAGTTCGAGGACACGATGGCGAGGCGCACGCCTTCGCGGTCGAGCGTGTGCAGCACCTCGCCGATCCCCTCGAACAACGGGATGCGCGCGGCGTTCTCGCGCATTAGCCCGATGAAGCTGCGCGAGGCCAGCGGCAGCTTCCAGGCCGGCATGCCGAGGTGGCGCATGATCGCGCGGGTGTCGTGGTGGCGCAGCTGCTGGGCCTCCTCCTCGGCGACCCGCCGGAAGCCGAGCTCGTCGGCGATCTGGTTGAACACGCTGATGAAGAAGGGGAAGGAATCGGCCAGCGTGCCGTCGAAGTCGAAGATGGCGAGACGGTAGGACATGAAGACAATTATAGTCTGCGCCGTTCAGATGGTGCCCCCATTGGCGCGCAGCACCTGGCCGTTGACCCAGCCGGACTCCTCGCTCACCAGGAAGGACACGATGCGCGCGATGTCGCCCGGCTCGCCGAGGCGTTCGAGCGGCGGCAGCTTGGCGAAGTGTTCGATCTGCTCGGATGTCTTCCCCGAAAAGAACAGCTCGGTTGCAACCGGCCCCGGCGCCACCGTGTTGACGCGGATGCGGCGCCCGCGCAATTCCTTGGCGAACACCGCCCCCATCGCTTCCACCGCGGCCTTGCTGGCGGCGTAGATGGCGTAGCCGGGCAGCTTCATCGCCAGCACGCTGGTGGAGAAATTCACGATGCGTCCGCCGTCGTTCAGGCGCCGCGCCGCTTCGCGCAGGGTGTGGAAGGTGCCCTGCACGTTGACGCCGAAGGTCTGGGCGAACAGCGCGTCGGAGGTGTCGGCCAGCGGCATGGTCTTGAGCACGCCGGCATTGTTGACCAGCACGTCCACCTTGCCCAGTTCACGCTCGGCGGCGTCGAACAGCGCGCGCACTTCCTCCGGGTTCGCCACGTCGGCCTTGACGGCGATCGCCTGGTGGCCGCAGGCGTGAAGCGTCGCCAACACGCGCTGCGCCTCGGCCGCGTTGCTGGCGTAGTTGACGACCACCCGGTAGCCGTCCTCGGCCAGGCGCTGGGCCAGGGCGGCGCCGATGCCGCGCGAGGCACCGGTGACGATGGCGACTTGTCGAGCTTCCTGGTTCATGCTTCCTCCCGTGTGCGATGGATGCATGCATGATGGACCATTATCCGAAAAGGATCATGAGCGTCTGTGCGGCAAGCGTATTCCGTTTTCCTTCAACGATCAGGCCGGCAGTGCCTGGGCCATGCTGCGCTCGCGCGTATACACGCCGACCGTCTTGCCGTGTATCTCGGTTTCCGTTTCATAAGCCAGGCCAAGGCGCCTGGCGACGCGCAGCGACGATGCATTGTCCGAAGCGATGAGCGCCCGCACCTTGGGTTCGCGCTGGAATGCAAACGCATGGTGCAAGGCCGCCGCCGCCGCTTCGTTCGCGTATCCCCGGCCCCAGAAGGCACGGTAGGTATTCCAGCCAAGCTCCATCACGGTGGATTCCTCGCGGAAGAACGCGCCGACACTGCCGACGAGCCGGCCCGTCTGCTTTTCCTCGACCGCCCACCAGCCGGCGCCATGGATGAGCCATAGTCCCGCTTGCGAACAGAAGATCCGCCATGCGGCATGGCCGTCGGCCGGACCCAGGTGGGCCGAGATGACCGGGTCGGCCAGATGCGCCGCGAATGCGCCGAAGTCCTCCCGCCGGTATTCGCGAAGCCTGAGCCGTTCCGTGTGAAGGCAGGGAACAGAAGTAATGAACTCGCTATTCATGCGCCAGACTCCATGTACTGGTGCCGGACAAGCCGGTCTTCCTTCAGCCAATTCGACTTGTCATGCGGCGATCGCCGTCTCGCCCGTGCCCGCGACCGCCAGGTGGCGGTTCACCGCCGACAGCACCGCGCGGAACGAGGCGGTCACGATATTGCTGTCGATGCCCACGCCGAACAGGGTCTGGCCGCTGCCCACGCGCAGCTCGACGTAGCAGGCGGCGCGGGCGTCGGCGCCGTGGCCGATGGCGTGCTCGTGGTAGTCCATCACGCGGATGTCCAGGCCGAGCGCGTTCACGAAAGCGTCGATCGGGCCGTTGCCCTTGCCCTGCATGCTGTGCGGCGCATGGTGGCGGGTGAGGTCCAGCGCGATCTGCACGCCGTGCGCGCTGTCTTCCGTCATGCGGTGCGCGGCGTAGGCATAGGGCGTGTCCTGCTCCAGGTATTCGCGCGAGAACAGCCCATGGATGTCGGCGGCGGCGATTTCGCGCCCGGTGGCGTCGGCCATGCGCTGCACCGCGCGCGAGAACTCGATCTGCAGGCGGCGCGGCAGCTCCAGGCCATATTCCTGCTGCAGCAGGTAGGCCATGCCGCCCTTGCCGGACTGGCTGTTGACGCGGATGACGGCGTCGTAGCTGCGGCCCATGTCGGCCGGGTCGATCGGCAGGTAGGGCACTTCCCAGATTGCGTCGGGCTTCTGCACCGCGAAGCCTTTCTTGATGGCGTCCTGGTGCGATCCGGAGAAGGCGGTGAACACCAGGTCGCCCGCATAAGGGTGGCGCGGGTGCACCGGCAGCTGGTTGCATTCCTCCACCACCTGGCGCACCGCGTCGATGTCGGAGAAGTCCAGGCCCGGGTCGACGCCCTGGGTGTAGAGGTTCATCGCCAGGGTGACCAGGTCGACGTTGCCGGTGCGTTCGCCGTTGCCGAACAGGCAGCCCTCGACGCGGTCAGCGCCCGCCATCACGGCCAGTTCGGCCGCCGCCACGGCGGTGCCGCGGTCGTTATGCGGGTGCACGCTGACGACCAGGGCCTCGCGGCGCTCCAGGTGGCGGCACATCCACTCGATCTGGTCGGCGTAGACGTTGGGCGTGCTCGCCTCCACGGTGGAGGGCAGGTTGACGATCATCTTGTTGTCGACGGTCGGCTGCCAGACGCTGCTCACCGCATCCACGATCTGCTTCGAGAAATCGAGCTCGGTGGTGGAGAAGGATTCCGGCGAATACTCGAGGCCCCAGCGGGTCTGCGGATGCTGGGCCACCAGCTCTTTGATGAGCTGTGTGCCCTTGACCGCAATCTGCACGATCTCCTCGCGCTCCATGCCGAACACCACGCGGCGGAACACCGGCGCCACCGAGTTGTAGACGTGGACGATGGCCTGTTTGGCGCCGGCGGCGGCTTCCACCGTGCGGCGGATCAGCTCTTCGCGCGCCTGGGTCAGCACAATGATGGTCACGTCGTCGGGGATGCGCTTTTCCTCGACCAGCATGCGCACGAAGTCGAAGTCGGTCTGCGATGCGGAAGGGAAGCCGACCTCGATCTCCTTGATCCCGATTTTCACCAGCATCTCGAAGAAGCGCAGTTTCTTCTCCGGGCTCATCGGCTCGATCAGGGCCTGGTTGCCGTCGCGCAGGTCGGTGCTCATCCAGATCGGCGGGCGGGTGATGCTGCGGCTGGGCCATTGGCGATCAAGCAGCTGGACAGCGGGGAAAGGACGGTATTTGGCGGCGGGGTTCTTCAGCATGATCGTTTGCTCCTGTTTGCGTGACACGTGAGGCCTGATGAGGCGGTAGTGTGGCGGCAGGCTGCCGGACGGGCCACGAACGCTAGGCCCGGCAACCGGTCAGTAGCTTTAGCAGGAGACGAAACTGTGCGCGCGCGCCTTCCGGCAGCGTGATCGCGGCGGCTGGGAACGACGGGGTATGAAATGGAATCCTGGACATCGGTACGACTTTCCTTGACTGCGTGATTGGCCGGCGAGGGCGCCGGGACCTACGGCGTGAATTACGCGCGTAGTAGCAGGGCTGCCAGCGATAGCGCGCCGGCGGCAGGTAGGGAAGTCGACAGATGCAGGTGGAAGGACATGCGATCCACTCTAAAAGAGGAGTGGATCACCTGTCAAGCAGAAATTTGTGCAGTGCACATTACAACTTTTCGAGCAGTTGCGGCAGCTCCTTGAGGAAGGCGTCGCGCACCCGCAGCCCGGCGCGTCCGTCGGGCTCGTGCTGCGCATCCTGCACCAGCCGCGCGAACACGATCGTGCGTCCGCCGTGGGCGGCCCAGCCCACCAGCCATCCGTGCGGCAGCGATCCCGGCTCCGAACCGGTGCCGGTCTTCGCATACACGTCCCAGCCGTTGCGCAGCCGCGCGTGACGCATGAGGGCCGCCGTCATGTCGAACGCCCTGGCGGACACCGGCAGCGTGCGGTTGACCAGCTTGCGCAGGAACACCGCCTGCTCGTCGGCCGAGATCTTCAGCGAACTGCCCAGCCAGGCATGGGTCAGCCCGTCGTTCTTGCCCGGGTTGCCGGCGGCGTTGCGGTTGCCGTAGTCGAAGCGGTCGAGGTAGGACTGGAAGCGCCCGGCGCCGAGCCGGGTCGTGACCTGCTGGGAATACCACACTACCGAGTGCTTCATCCACCCGGCCGGGTTGGTCGCGGCGCGCCATTCCGGCAGCCAGTCGACGTAGCCTTCGCGGAAGGGCAGCTGCGGCGTGGCCGCATCGACCAGGATGCCGCTGTCGTAGCCCATCAGGCTGATCGCTACCTTGAAGGTCGAGGCGGGCGTCACGCGCTGCTCGCACTGGCCTTCGCGCACCAGGGCCTTGCCGGTGGCGGCATCGACCAGCAGGGTGCAGCGGATCGCCGCCTGGCCTGCGCCCGGCAGCGCCACACCGGCCAGCAGGGCCAGTGCCATCAGGGATTTCATGTTGCTTGAACCTCCATCAAAGTGGGCAGTATAGCAAGCAGGTACAACTTGAACGGGGGACATTTCTGCAGCGCAGGGCCATCACTGGTATACTGGCGGTCTGTCGTTGAAGCAGCGCTTCCGACTTTCTCCCGGCGCCGTATCTGCAACATCGCGCTACGCCGCCGCCCGAGCCTCCGCAGCTGCCGTGTCATTTTGCAGGCTGCGCGCTTTCCTCTCTCCACCCTGGCCCCGGTCTGGCCAGCATCAGCATCAACGCCGCCGCGCTTCGCCGGGTGGTGCGACCGACGTTTCATCGACCCGCGCGCCGCGTGGGCCGTCAACAGCATAAGGAGCTAGCATGGCAAAAGAAGAACTGATCGAAATGAACGGACTGGTGTCCGAAATCCTGCCCGAAATGCGTTTCCGCGTTGAACTCGACAACGGCCACAAACTCATCGCCTACACCTCGGGCCGCATGAAGAAGAACCACATCCGCATCCTGGCGGGTGACCGCGTCACGCTGGAAATGTCGCCGTACGACCTGAACAAGGCGCGGATCACCTTCCGCCACATCGAGAACCGCGGCCCCTCGGGCCCGCGTCCGGCGCCGCGCCGCCGCTGATCCAGGCGTGCGCTTCCCCGGCACGGGAAGCGCGCATACTTCGCTTCCGTAGCCGACACGGGAGCGCGCGATGGATGGTTTCCTGCATTTCCTGGCCGATGGACTGACGGGGGCATCGCCCCTTGCCATCGTCGCCTATACCCTGCTGGCCACGCACGTCACCATCGTGGCCGTCACCGTCTACCTGCACCGCCACCAGGCGCACCGCGCGCTGTCCCTGCATCCCGCGGTGGCCCATTTCTTCCGCTTCTGGCTGTGGCTGACCACCGGCATGGTCACGCGCGAATGGGTGGCCATCCACCGCCGCCACCATGCGCACTGCGAACGCGAGGGCGACCCGCACAGCCCGCGCCAGGCGGGCCTGCGCACCGTGCTGCTGCGCGGCGCCGAACTCTACCGCACCGCCAGCCGGGACCGCGAGGCCATCGCGCGCTACGCGGCCGGCTGCCCGGACGACGCCATCGAGCGCGGCCTGTACAGCCGTTTCACCTGGCAGGGCGTGGGCCTGCTCTTGGTGCTCGACGTGCTGCTGTTCGGCGTCGTCGGCCTGTCGGTGTGGGGCATCCAGATGCTGTGGATCCCGGTGCTGGCGGCGGGCGTGATCAACGGCGCCGGGCACGCCATCGGCTACCGCAATTTCGACTGCCAGGAGGCGGCGACCAACATCGTCCCGTTCGGCCTGCTGATCGGCGGCGAAGAGCTGCACAACAACCACCACACCTTCGCCACCTCCGCCAAGATGTCGGTGAAATGGTACGAGTTCGACATCGGCTGGATGTACATCCGGCTGCTGGAGTGGCTGCGCCTGGCGAAGGCGCGGCCGCTGCCGGCGCCGCCCGGCATCCGCTACCGCCATGCGCAGGTCGACGCCGCGACCCTGCGCGCCGTGCTGGCCAACCGCGCGCGGGTGATGGCGGCGCTCAATGCCAGGCTCAGGCCGGTGTGGCGGCGCGAATTGCGCCATATCGTTCTCGGCGCCGGGCTGGACCGCAAGACGGCGCTGCGTTTGCTGAGCCGTGACCCGGGCTACCTGGATGGCGACGAGCAGGGCCGGCTGGGCCGGTTGCTGGCGGCTAGCGACTACTTGCGCCGGGTGCAGGCCCTGCGCGAGCAGCTGGCACAGCTGTGGCAGCGCTCGCTGGCGAGCGAGGAGCAGCTGATGGAAGCGCTGAGCAGCTGGTGCGCGAAGGCGGCGGCGGACAGCTGCGCGCAGGTGCGCTCGTTTGCGGCCGAGCTACGCGGGTATTCGTAGGGTGGGCGGGTTTCCCGCCCACGCGGTGATAGTTTGCAGCGAGATCATCCGGCGCGATAACGGAGCCGTTAAAAATCACCGCGTGGGCGGACAAGCCGCCCACCCTACAAGTCAGCGGTAATCCAACGGTGCTGGCAACAAGCATGATCGGCCTTACAATGTTTCTATCTAAAAAACAGGCACCCGACGATCCATGGCCCATATCCATCCTGCCGGCTGGCGCGAGATGTCCGTCACCGGGTCCGCCGCGCGTGAAATCGAAACCCTGACGCTCCTCGAGAAGCGGCTCTCGGACACGCCCTACGAGATCTACCACGGGGTCCACTGGACCAACGTCGAGCACGGCTTCTCGGCCTATGGCGACATCGACTTCATCATCGTCGCGCCCAACGGCAGGCTGCTGCTGATCGAGCAGATCGCCGGCTTCCTGAACGAGAGCAAGGACGGCCTGGTCAAGAACTACCAGGGCAAGCCGCGCAAGATCCGCCACCAGATCCTGCACACCATCGAAGGCTTCGCCAAGCGCTACCAGGGCGAGCTGTCGATCGACTACCTGCTGTACTGCCCCGACTACATCGTGAAGGACCCGCAGCAGGCCGGCATCGATCCCAGCCACATCATCGACGCCACCACCAAGGGCCGCCTGGGCGCCAAGATCCGCGAGATCCTGCCGCTCACCGGCCGCACCGAAGACTTCGACCGGGTCACCCGCTACCTGGGCGACACCCTGAGCCTGCGCCCCGACCCGAGCTCGATGATCGGCTGCGCCACCAGCATGGTCACGCGCCTGTCGGGGGGCCTGGCCACCTGGGCGCGCCGGCTCGAGTTCTCCCCGTTCCGCCTGCGCGTGGTGGGCACCGCCGGCAGCGGCAAGACCCAGCTGGCGCTGGCCGAATACACCGCCGCGATCGATGCCGGCCTGCGCCCGCTCTACGTCTGCTTCAACCGCCCGCTGGCCGACCACATCGAGCGGCTGGTCCCGAGCGGCGGACGGGTCGCCAACTTCCACGAGCTGTGCGACGCCTGGCTGCGCGCCCAGGGCAAGACGCCCGACTACGGCGCGCCCACCGTATGGGCGGAAATCGAGGGTTCGCTGGTGGAGGCGGACCTGCCCGAGACCTGGCAGTACGACGTGCTCATCGTCGACGAGGGCCAGGATTTCTCGATCGCCTGGCGCGACATCGTGCTGCGCATGCTCAGGGAGGGCGGCCGCGCCATCTGGCTGGAAGACCCGGACCAGAACCTGTACGGCAAGGAGATGGTGCCGCTGCCGGGCTGGGTGGTGCTGCACTCGAACACCAACTACCGCAGCCCGCGCGAGGTGGTGCAGATGCTGGGGTCGATCGGCGCCGTCAGCCAGCCGGTGGAGGCGGGCAGCCCCTTCAAGGGCGCCGACATCGAGGAGCTCACCTACCCGGAAGGCGACACCGAAGCGATGCTGTCGCAGACCCGGCGCGCCGTGACCTCGTGCCTGGCCGCGGGCTTCGGGCGCCAGGACATCGCGATCTGCTCCTTCCGCGGGCGGGAGCGCTCAAGCATCCTCAAGCTCGATAAACTGAGCGACGCACACACGCTGCGCTCCTTCACCGGCGCCTACGACCTGTTCGGCAACCCGGTATTCCGCGAGGGCGGGCTGCTGGCGGAATCGGTGTACCGCTTCAAGGGCCAGTCGGCGCCGGCGCTGATCTTCACCGAGATCGACTTCGAGGAGATGGACGCACTCACGCTGCGAAAACTGTTCGTCGGCATGACGCGCGCGCGCCTGAAGCTGGTGCTGGTGATGAGCGAGCGTGCCTCGGTGCAGTTCCTTGATCGCATGAGCGGAGGCACGCCGGACGCTTGATTCATGCGGACGGCATGCACATTCGTCGCGTGCCGGCGCAGGCGCCGTGCTAGCATTTTGCTCATCGAATCCTGGAGAAGACGATGAAGCAACCGGCGGTGGCACAGACTGCGCGCATGCGCGTGAAGGTATTCGGCGCATCGGCACTGATGCTCTTGCTGGCCGCCTGCGGCGACCATCCGCCGAAAGACAAGGACGATGACGAGCAGCCGCCCGCGCAGGCCGCCATCAGCATCGTCGCCGGCAGCGCCACGGAATCCGGCAGTACCAACGCCAGCGGCGCCGCGGCGCGTTTCGACAACCCCACCGGCATCGCCGTCGACGCCGCCGGCAACCTGTACGTGGCCGACACCGGCAACGACGCCATCCGCAAGATCACCCCGGCCGGCGCCGTCACCACCCTGGCCGGCGCCCCGGGCACCAGCCAGTATGTCGACGGCCCCGGCGACCGCGCGCGCTTCCTCCAGCCGCTGGCGCTGGCGATCGACAGCAGCGGCACCCTGTTCGTCACGGACGAGATGCGCATCCGCAGCGTGAGCAGCGCGGGCCAGGTGGCGACGGTGGCAACGATCCCGGTGGGCAGCAACGTCGACTCGCGCAGCTTGCAGGCGCTCGTGCCAAGAGCAATTGCAGCCGATGCGCGCGGACACCTGCTGGTGACGAACGGCCTGAGCACGCGGCGGATCGTGGCCGGGGCAACCGGCATGCTGGAAGGTGCCGAGGTGGCCGAGGACCTGTGGGGCACGCGCATTGCCGACGCACGCGGCGTGACGACCGACAGCAGTAACAACGTCTACGTGTTCGATCTGCAGCGCAGGATCAGCCGCACGTTCAATCCCACCACCGTCAACGCGAACGTCCTGAATCCGCTGGCCGGCGCGCCAAATGCGAGCGGCGCGGCCAACGGCACCGGGGCTGCGGCGACATTCGAACAAGTGGTGGCGCTGACGGTCGACCCGCAAGGCAACGTCTACGCGGCCGACGCGGTCAACAACCTGGTGCGGAGAATCACGCCGGAAGGCGTGGTGAGCACGGTCGCCGGCACCGCGCGCAACGGCACGCTGCAGACGGGAAGCCTGCCGGGCAGCCTGGCACCGATCCGGGGCATCGCCAACGACGGCAAGGGCAACCTGTACCTGACCTCGGGCAACGCCGTCATCAAGATCAGGCTGCCATAAGGAGCGCCGCCGCTGGGCGGCGCCGACAAGCCTCAGCGGCCGATGGCCGCGGTGGCCACGCCCTGCGCCACGCTGTTCTTGCTGGTGGTGGTGGTGAGGGCGAACAGCGGCTTGCGCGGCGACTTGTCCGTGCTCCACTCATAGGCGACAGTGCTCTTGACGCCGTCCGGCCCCTTTTCCGAGGTATTGCGCTTGCGCTCGCTGTGGAAAGGCTCGGGCGCCTTGCCCACCGCTTTTTCGAACATCGCCTGGACGGTCGCTGCCGGCACCGTCTTGGCATACAGCGCGCACAGGTTTTTGTCGTCATGGACGACCATGATGAACTGGCCGTGCTGGCTCGGCACCGACCAGGCATTGCCCTTGGCGCCCTGCAGGAACACGGCCGCCGCTTCGGCAGGCAGCTTGGGGAAGTTCGAGAGCTGCTTGCGCAGGCCGTCGAAGTCGTGCAGGTACTTCAGGCAGTGCGTGGAATAGATATTCATGAAGGCCGCGGCCTGCTGTTCAGGCGCGGCGATGGCGATTGAAGAAAGCAAGGTACCTCCGAGGATGATGGCGGCTTTGGGAAGAAGTCGCATTTGGTCGTGCTCCGGCTGATATTTGATACGTCTTACTATAGCAACTCAGCCCTGAAATGCCGGGTTGCCTCAGGCAAACGTACGCGAGGAGGAGGGCATGGCACGCGCCGCCACGAAGCAGGATGTGCCGCTGGAATAGATCCTCCCTTACCTGGAGCCGGGACTGATCGTGCTGGTCGGCTCCAGCTGGGGGAAGGGTAGTCAGCCGGTGCTCGAAGCAGCCCCTGAACAATTTTTGCCAAGTGAAAATTCCTTTCATTGAATCAATATTCGTTGGTAGGATCACGGGATGAACGCATCCCTTTCCTATGGAGTGACGCCTCCACGCATCCGTCGCCGCCAAACCATTGCCCTGGTGCTGCTGGTGGTCACAGGCGTCATCAACTACCTCGACCGCGCCACGCTCGCCGTCGCCAACGAATTCATCCGTGCCGATCTCGGTCTCTCGCTCGGCCAAATGGGCCTGCTCTTGTCGGCCTTCTCCTGGAGCTATGCGCTGTGCCAGCTGCCAGTCGGTGCATTGGTCGACAAGATCGGCCCGCGCTGGCTGCTCGGTGCCGGCCTGGTGGTATGGTCGCTGGCGCAGGCCGCAGGCGGCCTTGTCTCGACCTTCGGTTGGTTCGTGCTCGCGCGCGTCGTGCTCGGTATCGGCGAGGCGCCGCAATTCCCTGCCGCGGCACGTGTCGTAAGCAATTGGTTTCCCATCCGTGCACGCGGTACACCGACGGGTATCTATAACTCGGCATCCCCCTTGGGCTTTGCGCTCGCGCCCTTGTGCCTGTCACCCCTGATTGCCGCCACCAGTTGGCATTGGGCATTCTTCGTCACCGGCGCACTCGGCATCGTGGCGGCGGTGGTGTGGGTGATGCTGTATCGCGACCCGGTACGCGAGGAGATGACCAAGGAGGAGCTGGCCTATCTCGATGAAGGACAGACGGTCGAACAGGCGCCGAAGGCGGGCTTCGCGTCCTGGCGCGCGCTGTTCAGGCACCGTGCCACCTGGGGCATGCTGCTCGGCTTCTTCGGCTCGGTTTACCTGAACTGGGTCTACCTCACCTGGCTGCCGGGCTACCTGCGTGCGGAGCGCAACATGGACGTCGCCTACGTTGGCGTGGCGGCTACCATTCCCTTCCTGTGCGGCTTCGCCGGCGCCCTGACGGCTGGCTGGGCCTCCGACCAGATTACCAAGCGCGCGGCATCGGTCATTTCGGGCCGCCGCACGGCGGTCGTCATGGCCATGCTGGGCATGGTGGCGTTCACGATTCCAGCGGCGCTGGTCGAGAGCAATACTGTCGCCATCGCCTGTATCTCGGTGGTGATCTTCCTCGCCAATGCCGCCTCGGCCTGCTCCTGGTCGCTGGTCACGGTCGTGGCGCCACGCAGCCGTATTGCATCCCTGGGGGCGATCCAGAACTTTGGCGGCTTCGTCGGTGGCGCGCTGGCGCCGATCTTCACCGGCTACATCGCGCAGGCCTGGTCCTTCGTGCCGGCCTTGCTGACCGGCGCCGGCATTGCCTTCCTGAGCGCGATGGCGTACCAGTTTCTGGTTGTACGACCGATTCCAGAGCAGGACTGAGCGTCGAAGCGCGATTAGACGTCAAACATACCGGTTTTGACATGACATGCTGCTCCCGCGTGGCTGTGTTCTAACGCAACATGTTCAGTACAAGACTCAACTCTAATAGTTTGTCTTGTGCGCAGGAGCCAGCATGTCTAATAACCAAAGAGTTGGGTTAAGAGCTAGGGATACGCCAACAGAGAACTTGGAGCCCAGTGGTCGTAACTGGGTTTCTCAGTATCGTGGATCTGAAAAGCTTGAAGATTTGCGCCTGCCATTTCGTGGCTATGTCGAAGCATTCGTTAGTGCCCTGCATGCCGCCGGCGCAACAGTAATTATCAACGCGACCTATCGCCCCCCGAAGCGTGCGTATTTGATGCATTGATCGTGGAAGATCAACAGGAATCGCATCTCCCCGAGAGACGTCCCTGCAATGGATGGAGTGCCCATATCGTGGGAGCACTACGATGCGGATGGAGAGTACTCGGACGCCCGCTCCGTTGCAGCGGCGCGCGATATGGTCCGTGGATTCGAAATGCAGAGGTTGGGTGTCGCCCCGTCGCTCAGGTCGCGCCACACCGTCGGATGCGGCATTGACATGACCATCGGCTGGTCAGGAGACCTTCTGATACGCGACGCATACGGAGAACTTGTGGAGATCGACAGGCTGCCACGTACAGGCATGAACCATCAGCTGCATCGCGTAGGTGCAAGCTATGGCGTCATCAAATATAACCGTAATGGTCGCGACGATCCGCATTGGTCGGACACGGGAGCATAGAGATGCGTGTGATAACGAAAGCGGTACTTGTCGCTTTTTGCTTCAGTTTTGGTTCGGTGGTCGCAGCAGAAGCCAAGCTTCCTCCAGATGTCGCCAAGTATGTCGAGCAGCGTGACGGCTGTGAGCACTTCCGGGGGGAGATTCCAGATCCACCGGACAAGCGGCGCATGAGGGAAGTAGAGCGTGAAATACGGAAGCTCTGCACTGGGACGGACAAGAAGCTTGCGCAGTTGAAGCGGAAGTATGCGAAGAATCAGACAGTGATGAAGCGTCTAGAGGAGTACGAGGAAAACATCGAGTAGATCGTACTGGTGGAGCATGCAAATAAAAACGGCCTCACGAAGAGGCCGTTCAGTTTGAAACGCAGCGCGCTTAGACGTCGATATTCCCCGCCTGCAGCGCATTGGACTCAATGAAATTACGACGCGGCTCCACCTCATCCCCCATCAGCGTGGTAAAGATCTGGTCCGCCGCAATCGCATCCTCGATCTGTACCTTCAGCAGGCGGCGCACGGTCGGATCCATCGTGGTTTCCCACAGCTGCTCCGGATTCATCTCGCCCAGGCCCTTGTAGCGCTGCTTGGTCACGCCGCGTTCCGCCTCGTCGCGCAGCCACAGCATGGCTTCGTGGAAGCCGCGCACCGCGAATTCCTTCATCTTCTCGCCTTCGCCGCGGCGGATGATGGCGCCTTCGCCGATCAGGCCCTGGAAGGTGGCGGCGGCGTTGGCCAGCACGGCGTAGTCGTTGCTCTGCACGAAGTCGGCGTCGATCGAGGTCACCTGCACGTTACCGTGGCGCATGCGCTCGATGCGCAGCGCGTGCTTCTCGGACAACTCGTCCGAACGCACGACCACCTTCACGGCGGGCTCGTTGATCGCCGTTTCCATCGCCCTGGCCGAGGCTTCCGCCTTCTCCAGCGTGCTCATGTCCAGCGTCACGCCGGCCGTGATCGCGGTCAGCGCCGCGCGGTCGATCACGCGGGTCAGGCGCATCATGATGGCGTTCGACAGGTTGTACTGGCGCACCAGCTCGGCCAGCGCCTCGCCGTTGATCGGATCGGCGCCTTCGCGCGGAATCAGGGAGGCGGTGTTCAGCGCAAAGCTCATCATGTAGCTCGCTTCCTCGACGTCGTCCTTCAGGTAGCGCTCGTCGCGGCCGGCCTTCACCTTGTACAGCGGCGGCTGGGCAATGTAGATGTGGCCGCGCTCCACCAATTGCGGCATTTGGCGGTAGAACAGGGTCAGCAGCAGGGTGCGGATGTGGGCGCCGTCGACGTCCGCGTCGGTCATGATGATGATGCGGTGGTAGCGCAGCTTGTCGACGTTGAATTCGTCCGGACCGATCGAGGTGCCCAGGGTCGCGATCAGGGTGGTGATCTGCTCCGACGACAGCATCTTCTCGAAGCGCGCCTTTTCCACGTTCAGCACCTTGCCGCGCAGCGGCAGGATGGCCTGGAACTTGCGGTCGCGGCCCTGCTTGGCGGAGCCGCCTGCCGAGTCACCCTCGACGATGTACAGCTCGGCCAGCGCCGGGTCGCGTTCCTGGCAGTCGGCCAGTTTGGACGATAAGCCCAGCCCGTCCATCACGCCCTTGCGGCGGGTCAGGTCGCGCGCCTTGCGCGCCGCTTCGCGGGCCCTGGCCGCTTCCACGATCTTGCCGCAGATGATCTTGGCGTCGTTCGGCTTCTCCATCAGGAAGTCGGTCAAGGTCTTGGCCACGATCTCTTCGACCGGACCGCGCACTTCCGACGACACCAGTTTATCTTTGGTCTGCGACGAGAACTTCGGCTCCGGGACCTTCACCGACAGCACGCAGGTCAGGCCTTCGCGCATGTCGTCACCCGAGATCTCGACCTTGGCCTTCTTGGCCAGCTCGTTCTCTTCGATGTACTTGTTGATCACGCGCGTCATCGCCGCGCGCAGGCCGGTCAGGTGGGTGCCGCCGTCGCGCTGCGGGATGTTGTTGGTGAAGCACAGCACCTGCTCGTTGTACGAATCGTTCCACTGCATCGACACGTCCACTGCGATGTTGGTGCCGTTGTCCGAGAGGCGCTCGCCGGTCGCCTGGAACACGGTCGGGTGCAGGACGGTCTTGGCCTTGTTGATGTACTCCACGAAGCCGCGGGTGCCGCCCTCGAAGGCGAACACTTCTTCCTTGCCGGTGCGGTGGTCGGAGAGCTTGATGTTGACGCCGTTGTTCAGGAACGAGAGCTCGCGGATGCGCTTGCTCAGGATCTCGTAGTGGAACTCGACGGTGGTGAAGATGGTCTCGTCGGCCCAGAAGTGCACCTCGGTACCGCGCTTGTCGGTGTCGCCCAGGATTTTCATCGGCGAGACTTCCACGCCGTCGACGGTTTCGATGATGCGGTCGACCGGGACGCCGCGCGAGAATTCCAGCTGGTGGACCTTGCCTTTTTGACGCACGGTCACGCGCAGCAGCTTCGAGAGCGCGTTCACGCACGAGACGCCGACGCCGTGCAGGCCGCCCGACACCTTGTACGAGTTCTGGTTGAACTTGCCGCCGGCGTGCAGCTCGGTCAGGGCGATCTCGGTCGCCGAGCGCTTCGGCTCGTGCTTGTCGTCCATCTTGACGCCGGTCGGGATGCCGCGGCCGTTGTCGGTGATCGAGATCGAGTTGTCCGAGTGGATGGTGACGTGGATCTCGGTGCAGTAGCCGGCCAGGGCTTCGTCGATCGAGTTGTCGAGCACCTCGAACACCAGGTGGTGCAGGCCGGTGCCGTCCGAGGTGTCGCCAATGTACATGCCCGGGCGCTTGCGCACCGCTTCCAGGCCTTCCAGGATCTGGATCGAGGACGCGCCGTATTCGTCCGCCTTGGCGGCGGGAGTCATTTCTGGTTGGGTATTCTCGGACATGGACTGCTTTCTAATAAAACGGGTGATTCAGGGGCTGCTGGTCGCCAGCTTGCTTCAAGCTTGACCTGCAAGCCCTGAACCGTCATCCCGGCGCAGGCCGGGAGCCAAGTTTGCGTGAACGCTTGGGTTCCGGCCTGCGCCGGAACGACGGGTTGAGGCTATTCCTATCTCGGTCGTTTCGGCCTGCTTGCTGATTAAATCCGCATCGGCATGACGACGTACTTGAAGTCGCCATTGTCGGGAATCGAGATCAGCGCCGACGAGTTCGAATCGCCCAGCGCGATGTTCACCTGGTCGCACTTCAGGTTGTTCAGCACGTCGAGCAGGTAGGTCACGTTGAAACCGATGTCGATGGTGTCGCCGCCGTAGTCGATCTCGAGTTCTTCGACCGCTTCTTCCTGGTCGGCGTTGGTCGAGCTGATCTTCATGACGCCCGGCTCGATGATGCAGCGTACGCCCTTGAACTTGTCGCTGGTCATGATCGCGGCGCGCTGCAGCGAACGCAGCAGCTCTTCGCGGCCGATCGTGAAGTCGTTCTTGTAACCCTTCGGGATCACGCGCGTGTAGTCGGGGAATTTGCCCTCGACCAGCTTCGAGACCAGTTCGATGTCGGCGAAGGTCAGCTTGACCTGCGAGGCGGCGATGTCGAGGCGCACCTCTTCGTCGCTTTCTTCCAGCAGGCGCTGCAGTTCGATAATGGTCTTGCGCGGGATGATCACTTCCTGGCGTTCGAAGGACTGCTCGGAAGCCACCTGGCAGAAGGCCAGGCGGTGGCCGTCGGTCGCCACGGCGATGATATTGTTACCGTCCAGCACCAGCAGCAGGCCGTTCAGGTAGTAGCGGATGTCCTGCTGGGCCATCGCGAAGTGCACCATGTTGAACAGGTGCTTCAGCGTCTTTTGCGGCAGGGTGACGCTGGCGTTGTAGCTGTCTGCCACCGAGACGGTCGGGAATTCTTCCGCGGCCAGGGTCTGCAGGGCGAAGCGCGACTTGCCGCTCTGGACGGCCAGGCGCTTGTTCTGCAGGGTCATGGTGACGTCGCCCGACTCCGGCAGGGCGCGCAGGATGTCCAGCAGCTTGCGCGCCGCCACCGTGGTGCCGGTCACGTCGTCGCCCGAGCCGATGTTGGCGAGCGTGGTGATCTGGACTTCGGTGTCGGTCGAGAGGAACGAGACGCTTTCGCCGTCCTTGCGGATGAGGATATTGGCCAGAATCGGCATAGTGTGCCGACGCTCGACAATACCGCTCACGATCTGCAGTGGCCGGAGAAGCGTGTCTCGGGTGGTTTTGACCAGTTGCATAGATATCCTCAGTTAAGTATTAATTATTTATTGCTCTAACACTATTTTGCCAATTGCCCGTGGCAAACACAACGTAGGGTGGACGGCTTCGCCGTCCGCGCGTTCGAGCAGTGCCTGAACAACCAATGCGCGTCAATTCACCAGAGAGTTGAACGCGCGGACGTTCGTAATTCCTCGCACTGCTCGCAATTACCCCGTCCACCCTACAAAATCAACCCTTCAGCGTCTGCTCCAGCACGTGCAGCTCGTGGTTGCACTCGGCATTCTTCTGGCGGTCCTGGGCGATCTTGCGCACCGCGTGCAGCACGGTGGTGTGGTCGCGGCCGCCGAACAGCTCGCCGATCTCCGGCAGGCTCTTTTGCGTCAGTTCCTTGGCCAGGTACATGGCGATCTGGCGCGGGCGGGCGATGTTCGCCGGACGGCGCTTGGAATACATGTCCGCCACCTTGATGTTGAAGAAGTCCGCCACCGTCTTCTGGATGTTCTCCACCGAGATCTGGCGGTTCTGCACCGACAGCAGATCCTTGAGGGCTTCCTTCACCACGTCGATGGTGATGTCCTTGCCGTGGAAGCGCGAGTAGGCCAGGATCTTGCGCAGCGCGCCTTCCAGCTCGCGCACGTTCGAGCGCAGGTGCTTGGCCACGAAGAAGGCGACGTCGTCCGACAGGGTCACGTTCTCGGACTGCGCTTTTTTCAGCAGGATCGCCACGCGCATTTCCAGCTCGGGCGGCTCGATCGCCACCGTCAGGCCGGAGTCGAAGCGCGAGATCAGGCGGTCGTCCATGCCGGTGATCTCCTTCGGATAGGTATCCGAGGTGATGATGATCTGCTTCTTGGCCGCGATCAGGGCCTCGAACGCATAGAAGAACTCTTCCTGCGTGCGGCTTTTCCCACCGAAGAACTGGATATCGTCGATGAGCAGCATGTCGAGCGAGTGGTAATAGTGCTTGAAGTCGTCGAAGCCTTTTCTCTGGTAGGCGGTGACGACGTCGCGCACGTACTGCTCGGCGTGGATATAGCGGATGCGCGCATTCGGGTTGTCGGCCATGACCTGGTTGCCGATCGCGTGGATCAGGTGGGTCTTACCGAGGCCCACGCCGCCGTAGAAGAACAGCGGGTTGTACGACACGCCCGGGTTGTTGGCGACCTGGATCGCGGCGGCGCGCGCCAACTGGTTGGCCTTACCGGTGACGAAGCTCTCGAAGGTCAGGTCGGTGTTGATGCGGCTCTGCTCGCGCTTGGGCGAGTTGGCGATGTTCACGTTGCCCTGGATCGGCGCTTCCGGCTGGCGCGGCGCATCGAAGTTGGTGGCGGCCGCGGCCGCCGTCGCCGCGGGACCCGCCGGCTTCTTGGCCGGGTTGTTCTTCGGGTCGAGCACGAACTGCACTTCCACCGGCGCTTCCCAGTACTGGCAGGCGAGTTCGGTGATGCGCGTCGCGAACTGGGTCTTGACCCAGTCGAGCTTGAACCGGTTCGGCGCGGCCATGCGCAGCTTGCCGTCCTCGTAATCCAGGACGACCAGCGGTTTGATCCACGCACTGTATTGCTGCGGCGTCAGCTCGAGTTCCAGCTGCGCGGAACAGGTCTGCCAAAAGTTTTCCATACTTCGCTAATTGATACGTAACACGCTATTTTACCTGTCTCGGCCGAAGTTATCCACAGGTTGGGCCCACTATTTTCAACCGAAGGTGCGCTTTTCACAGCAGCGCCGGCGCCGCGCCGCGGGCGCACGCCAGCTCATCAGGATACAACAGCTTCCTTGACAGCTGGACTGGAAATCATGTCTAATTCAGGGTTCCCCGTCCGTGCGCCATATCAAGCTGACAATTCAGCAGGCGGCCGCCCGGGCGAAACGAGTATCTGCTGTGGCGTGACGCTGGCTTAACCATCTGCGAACTGTCATTGGCGACGAATCCTGACGCGACGTCAGACCCGATTTTGCACTTACTTTTGCTTTAAGCGAGACCACCATGAAACGTACTTACCAACCTTCCGTCGTCCGTCGCAAGCGCACGCACGGCTTCCGCGCACGTATGGCTACCCGTGGTGGCCGTCAAGTCCTGAACGCACGCCGCGCCAAGGGCCGCAAGCGTCTGGCTGTCTAAGTTTTTCTTAGACCAGATCGACGCGGTCGGTGATGACAGGCGAAGGTTCGCACGACTTCGCGCGCGTTCGGCGTATCGTTAAAACGGATGAGTTTTCATCCGTTTTTCGTTTGCGCCCGGCGCAAAAATCCGCGCATTTCGTGCTCTACACCCGACCCAACAACCTGCCGCATGCGCGGCTGGGCGTCGTTGCGGCCAAGCGTTTCGCGCCGCGCGCCGTGACCCGCAATACGATCAAGCGCGTCACGCGCGAGCTGTTCCGCACCAGCCAGCTGCAGCCCTTCGACTGCATCGTGCGCCTGTCGCGCCCGGTGAACGGCAAGGACGGACCGGCCACCACGCGCGCCCTGAAGGCCGAGCTGCGCGCCGAGCTCACCCGCCTGTTCGCCTCCCAGCGCCCGCGTCGTCCGGCGCCGCCCCCGACACCATGAAGACGCTGCTGGTCTGGTTCCTGCGCGGCTACCAGCTGCTGCTGTCCCCGCTGCTCGGGCAGAAGTGCCGTTTTTACCCGACCTGCTCCAATTACGCGATCGAAGCGCTGCGCGTGCACGGCGCCGCCCGCGGCTCGCTGCTGGCCGCGCGCCGCGTGTGCCGCTGCCACCCATGGCATCCGGGCGGCGTCGACTTCGTGCCGCCGGCGCGCGAGGGCAAGGACCAGCAATCTCCACCAGCCGCTCGCGGTTGTAACCACTCCTGACTAGACTCCAATGGAACTCAATAAACGTACCGTCCTGTGGATCGTGTTCGCCATTTCCCTGATTGTTCTCTGGAACAACTGGATGGTGGCCAACGGTAAACAGTCGCTGTTCTCGCCGGCGCCGCCAGCGCAGGTGGCGCAGCAGCAAACCAAGCCGAGCGACGTGCCGGCCGCCGCCCAGCCGGGCGCCGCCGCCGTGCCGGGCACACCGGGCGCACCCGGCGCCGCTCCCGCCGCAGCTGCTGCTCCGGCGACCCAGCGCATCACCATCACCACCGACGTGGTGAAGGCCGACATCGACACCCTCGGCGGCGTCATCAAGCGCCTCGAGCTGCTCAAGTTCGCCGACGAGATCGACAAGACCAAGAACAAGGTGCTGTTCAACGTGAGCGGCAACAACGTCTACCTCGGCCAGACCGGCCTGGTCGGCTCGACCCCGGCCGGCGTGATGCCGAACCACGCGACCCCGTTCGTGGCCCGTCCGCTCACGCGCGGCGCCGACGGCACCGTGCAGCTGGTGATGGACGCGGAGCAGGGCGGCGTGCGCCTGACCAAGACCTTCACTTTCCGTAAAGGCGACTACGTCATCGGCATCCGCCACGACGTCACCAACCTGACCGCCGCACCGGTAGCGCCGTCGCTGTACCTGCAGCTGCAGCACGACGGCAACCCGCCGCCGAGCGATTCCTGGTTCATGCCGAGCTACACCGGCCCGACCCTGTACACCGCCGAAGACAAGTACCAGAAGCTGACCTTCGAAGACATCGAGAAGGGCAAGGCCGAGCACTCGACCAAGGCCAACAACGGCTGGATCGCGATCTCGCAGCACTTCTTCGTCTCGGCCTTCATCCCGGCTGACAAGGTGCCGCGCGAGATCTTCACCAAGAAGATCGCGACCAACCTGTACGCCATCGGCACCATCCAGCCGCTGGGCACCGTGGCGCCGGGCGCGACCGTGTCGAACGACACCCGCCTGTACTCGGGCCCGCAGGACGAGCAGACCCTGGAAACCATCGCCCCTGGCCTGGAACTGGTCAAGGACTACGGCATGCTGACCATCATCGCCAAGCCGATTTTCTGGGTGATGACCCATCTGCACTCGCTGCTGGGCAACTGGGGCTGGACCATCGTCGCGCTGACCGTCCTGATCAAGCTGCTGTTCTTCCCGCTGTCGGCGGCCGGCTACCGCAGCATGGCCAAGATGCGCGTGGTGACGCCGAAGATGCAGGCGATCCGCGAGCGCTACAAGAACGACCCGCAGAAGATGCAGCAGGCCACCCTGGAGCTGTACAAGACCGAGAAGATCAACCCGCTGGGCGGCTGCCTGCCGATCCTGGTGCAGATGCCGGTGTTCTTCGCCCTGTACTGGGTGCTGCAGGCATCGGTCGAGATGCGCGGCGCGCCGTGGATCCTGTGGATCGACGACCTGACCCGCCCGGACCCGTACTTCATCCTGCCGGTCATCTACGCGGTGTCGATGTACATCACCACCAAGCTGAACCCGCAGCCGACCGATCCGGTGCAGGCGAAGATGATGCTGTTCATGCCGCTGGCGTTCTCGGTGGTGTTCTTCTTCTTCCCGTCGGGACTGGTGCTGTACTGGGTGGTCAACAACATCCTGTCGATCGCGCAGCAGTGGGTGATCACCAAGAAGTTCGAGACCGGCGCGGCGAAGTAAGCGCTGTTCTTCGGATCACGGAAGCCCGCGCTTGCGCGGGCTTTTTCGTTTCTTGGCTGTGCACCGGAATTGGATCCCGGCCTTCGCCGGGATGACGTTGACGGGCAGCGGACCAAGGGTGCCGTTAGCACTCGCTGCTTGAAGACCGTCGTTCCCGCGCAGGCGGGAACCCAATTCCGTAAGCACATCACTCCGCCTCCTTGCACCACATCCCTTACAATCCCCCCATGAAACTCGACACCTCCCCCATCGCCGCCATCGCCACCGCCCCGGGGCGCGGCGGCATCGGCGTCGTGCGCGCCTCCGGCAAGTCGCTCGCCAAGCTGATCGACGCCCTGTTCCCCGGCGTGAAGCTCAGCCCCCGCCACGCCACCTACATTCCCTTCAAGGCCGCCAATGGCGACGTGATCGACGAAGGCCTGGCCCTGTACTTCAAGGGCCCGCATTCCTATACCGGCGAAGACGTGCTCGAACTGCAGGGCCACGGCGGCCCGGTGGTGCTGCAGATGCTGCTCGCCCGGGTGCTGGAAGCGGGCGCCGGAGACGGACTGCGCCTGGCCGAACCGGGCGAATTCACGCGCCGCGCCTTCCTGAACGACAAGCTCGACCTGGCCCAGGCCGAGGCGGTGGCCGACCTGATCGACGCCTCCACCGAAGCGGCGGCGAAGTCGGCCTTGCAGTCGCTGTCCGGCGCTTTCTCCCAGGTGGTGCACCAGCTGGTCGACCAGACCATCAATTTGCGCATGCTGGTCGAGGCCACGCTGGACTTCCCGGAAGAAGAGATCGACTTCCTGGAAAAATCGAACGCGCGCGGCCAGCTGGCCGGCATCGTCGAGGCGCTGGAGAACGTGTTCCGCCAGGCGGCCCAGGGAGCACTGCTGCGCGAAGGCCTCAACGTGGTGCTGGTGGGCCAGCCGAACGTCGGCAAATCCTCGCTGCTGAACGCCCTGGCCGGCGCCGAGGTGGCGATCGTCACCCCGATCGCCGGCACCACGCGCGACAAGGTCACCGAGACCATCCAGATCGAAGGCATCCCGCTCAACATCATCGACACCGCCGGCATCCGCACGGACGAAGGTATCGACGTCGTGGAACGCATCGGCATCGAGCGCACCTGGGGCGAAGTCGGCAAGGCCGACGTGATCCTGCACCTGCTGGACGCCAATCTGGGCCCGAGCGCGGAGGATGAAAAGATCGTGGCCGCCTTCCCGCAGGGCGTGCCGGTGGTACGCATCTGGAACAAGATCGACCTGTCCGGCCACAAGCCCTCGATGGACATGTCGCCCGACGCCACCCACCTGTACCTGTCGGCGCACGAGAAGCTGGGGATCGACCTGCTGCGCGCCGAGCTGCTGCGCATCGCCGGCTGGCAGCAGACCGGCGAGTCGCTGTACCTGGCGCGCGAGCGCCACCTGATCGCGCTGCGCGCCGCCCGCGAGCACCTTGAGCTGGCGCGCCAGCACGCGATGCAGGACGACCAGTCGCTCGACCTGTTCGCCGAAGAGCTGCGCCTGGCCCAGGACCAGCTCTCCAGCATCACGGGGCAGTTCACGCCGGACGACCTACTGGGCGTGATCTTCAGCCGTTTTTGTATTGGAAAATGAGCGGCAAATAAAAAAGCGCCGCGGCCGGAGCCGCAGCGCTTTTCTGCCTTACCGGACCGCGGTCAGTTGGCGGCCACGGTGACCGGCTTCGAGGTCTGCGCCGCCGGCAGCGGATCGGTGGCGTCGACTTCCACCAGGGTCATGCCGCGTACCGTCGTGCCCTGCAGGTAGCGGATCGCGCCCAGGTAGTTCTTGCCCGCTTCCAGGTCCGACCAGCTGGTGCTCACGGTGCCGGTGCCGCCGGTGTAGACGATCGCCGGACCCGATGCCTTGAAGTTGCCGCCGGTGTCGGAGGTAGAGACCACCCACGAATTGAGCACGTAGGTCGAGCTGCCGTTGCGCGGAGCGTAGCCCACCACGCACACGCGGTAGGTGCCGGCCGCCGGCGAGTTCAGGGTCACGGTCTCGTTCGAGCTGACCTGGCCGCTGTTGCCGACCACGGTGCCGGCGCTGTTCAGCACGATCAGGTCGAGGTCGTCGACGCCGCCGCCCTGGTAGCCGCTGGTGTCGACGTCACGGGTGGTGAAGCGCGCCACCAGGGTGTTGGCCGGCACCGTGACGGTGGTGACCTTCACGCCGGCGCTGTTGCCCGCCGCGCATTCGGCGAGGCCGCCGTCGGCCTTGTTGGCCTGGCCGACGGTCTGCGTGCTGCGCAGCGCCGGCTTGAGGCCGCCCTTCTGGACCGTCAGCGGGCCGGTGTAGCCGGTGCCGATGGTGATCGACTGGGCGCCGTTGACGGCTTCGCTGCTGATCGCGCCGCGCACCGCCAGCGCGCTGGCACGTGCGGTCAGCGGGCTGCGCACGACGCGCTTGCCGTCGCTCCAGGTCAGCGAACCGTAGGACCAGGCGCCGATCGGCGCGGTCTTGTTGGTCAGGGTGACCGTGAAGCTGGCCTTGGCGCCCGGCGCCAGCGTCAGCGTGGACGGCGACACCGCCACCTCGTAGCCGTCCAGCGTGGTGCTGGCGGTGTAGGTCGCGGTCGCGTCGCCGACGTTGGTCACGGTGCGGCTCAGGGTCAGCCTGCCCAGCACGTCCGACGCGGTCAGCGACGGCAGGTTCAGGTTGTAGGGCTGGATCGAGCCGAAGTTGACGCAGTTGGCGCTGTTGGCGGCCAGCTTGCCGATGCCGCACAGGTAGCGGATCCAGTCGATCGCGTTGCTGTCGTACACCAGGCCCGGATCGGCGGCCAGGTTCGGCGCGGTGTGGCCGGCGCCCTGTGCCCATGGCAGCAGGCCGTTGCTCATGCCTGCCACGCCGTCGTTCTGGGTGCTGTAGGCGGTGGTCATCAGGGCCGACTTGATGGCGGCTGGCGACCAGCTCGGGCGCAACTGGCGCAGCAGCGCGCCCATGCCGGCCACGTGCGGGCTGGACATCGAAGTGCCCTGCAGCGACTGCCACATCAGGCCGCCCGGGGTGACGTTGTTGGCGATGTCGTCGCGCAGCGCCTGGTTGCCGGGTGCGGAGACGGCGGCCAGGATGTCGACGCCAGGCGCGGTCAGGTCCGGCTTGAGCACGTTCGGATCGCCCTTGTTCGGGCCGCGCGAGGAGAAGCTCGCCATGCGCGGCGCCGGGGTCGGGCCGGCCATGGTCCTCGAGGTGGCGATCGATGCGGCGGCCTCGGGACGGGTGGAGAGCCAGCTGCGGATCGCATTGCCGTCGGCCAGCGAGACGTGGATCGCCGGCAGCACGTGCGGGTCGGCCACCAGGGCGGTGCCGGTATCGGTCAGGATCATGCCGGCGCCGCCGGCTTCCTTCACGGCCGCGCCCTTGTCGACACGGGCGGTGTTGCCGCGTGCGCAGATCACGATCTTGCCCGCCACGACCGATGGGTCGAGTGCGGCGGCCGCGGTCGTGGCGCCGAGGGTGTTGAAGCTCGGATTGGCGCGGTCGGCCGCGGTGTAGCACAGGCGGCGCGCCTGCTTGTCGGCGGCGCTCAGTTGGGCGTAGGGCGTGATGCCGGCGTCTTCCGCCAGGATCATCGGCGTGTTCGGCAGCGCGGTCGCGTTGTACGACTGGCCCTGGTAGGTGGCGCCGCCGGCCAGCGTGACCGAATTGACGCTGATACGGTTATGGGTCGACGCGGCGACCGTGGTCACCCACGGGCTGAGGTGGGCCACGGCGTTGCCCGGGCCCGAGTTGCCGGCCGAGGTGGCCACGAACACGCCCGCGCTGGCGGCATTGAAGAAGGCCACTTCGACCGGGTCCATGACGTCGGTCTGCGAGCCGCTGATCGAGAAGTTGATCACGTCGACGCCGTCCGCGACCGCCTGGTTGATGGCGGCCACCGAGTCCGAACCGTAGCAGCCGTTGCGGGTGCCGCTGAGGTCCGGGTTGGTCGGATCCAGGTAGGTCCAGCAGACCTTGTAGGAGGCGATGCGCGCCTTCGGGGCGATGCCCGAGAAGTCTCCCATGCTGCTGCCGTTGCTGGCGCGGGTCGGCACCATGGCGTTGCCGCCGGCGGTCGACGAGGTGTGGGTGCCGTGGCCGCCCTTGTTGGCCAGGTCGGGGCCGTTCATCGAGTCGCGCGGCGACACGAAATCGCTGTAGTGGGTGGTCTTGCGCTGCGACTTGTAGGTGGTGTCGAAGTAGCGCGCGCCGATCAGCTTGTTGTTGCAGTTGTTGAGCGTGAAGCCTTCGCCGGTCTGGCAGATGCCCTTCCAGTCGCCCGGCACGGACGAATAGGCCAGGGTGCCGGAGACGTCGAAGGTCGGGCGGCCGTCGCCGTCGACGCGGTCGGCATAGGCCAGGTTCTCGGGCCAGATGCCGCCGTCGACCACGCCGATGATCACGTCCTCGCCGGCGGCGCCCTTGCCGCCGAGCTTGTCCCACAGGCCGGTGCCCGGTTGGGTCAGGCCGAGGAAGACCGGAGTGTAGTTGGTCTCGAGATGGCGCTCTTCGTCCACCGAGATGTGGGCGACGGCGCTGTTCTTCTTCAGGTCGCGCACTTCGCTGTCGGTCAGCATGGCGGCGAAGCCGTTGAAGGCGACCGAATAGGTGTGCAGGATCTCGGCGTTGGCGACCGTGGCCTGCACGCTCGCCTGCTTCTGTTCGAGGTAGCTGATGTAGTTCTGGACGTCGGCGGCGTTGACGTTGAGCTTACCGCTGACCGGCTTGGTGGCCGGCAGGCCGGCGATGCCGCCTTCATAGGAGGCGGCCGGCTTGTCGGCCAGCTGCACGATGTAGGGGCGGCGGACTTCCTGTGCCTGCGCGGCGGAGAAGGAAAGGCTGGCGGCCAGGGCCAGCACGGCCAGGGAGACTGGACGGAGTTTCATGTGTTCGGATCCTTGTGGGATGAATGCGGGCGGAGTCTTGGCTGCTTACTTGGCGCGGCGGCGTGCCGTCAGCGCCATGCCGAGTGCGCCCAGCATCAGCAGGGCCGGCAAGGCCGGTTCCGGTACGTCGACCATCAGGTTGTCGATCGCGAACTGCGCCAGGTTCATGGCGGGGGCGTCGATCGAGTTGAAGCAGGCGCCGCTGCCGTCATACACGCAGGCGCTGAGCGTCAGGCTGTTCAGGAAGGCGCTCGAGAAGCTCGCGTCCAGGGTCCAGTTCTTGAACATGAAGTCGCCGCCGGCGTTCTGGCCGGCGAAATCCATGGCGGTCGTGACAGTGCCGCCGTTGACCAGGTAGCCGGTCAGGCGCAGCTGGCCCCAGATGCCGTCGTCCAGGTTGGGCAGCGGCGCCAGGAAGCCGAAATCGAGACCGGAAATGCGGAATTGCGGCAGTTCGGTGTTGACGACCGTGACCGCGCCATCGTTCAGCCCCACGTAGAAATTGCTGGCGTTGCCGGCCGGGCAGGGCGTGTCGCCACAACCCTGGGCGCCGTTGTACACGCCACCGGCCGTGCCGCTGAAGCCGAAGAACTGGGCGATCGGACCGTCTTCGGCCGTGAAACGGTAGCCGCGCGAGACGATCGACTGGTTGCCGTCGATGGTGGTCAGTTGCAGGTCTTCGAAATCGATCGTACGGGCGAGTGCGGCAGGGCTGGAAATGGCGGCGCCCAGCAGGGCGGCAGCAATGGTCGTCTTCAGAAAAGTGCGGTTCCGTTTCATGTGGTTTCCCATCGGTTTTATACGAGCAGAGGCGCTAGATCCTCTACGCTGTTATTGTTCCCCCCGGATATTTCCGAGTTGTAAATAAATATAGCAACGGAAATAACTTATGTAAAAATAATTTCAACAAAGAAAAAATGCTTATATGTACGTTCATGCAAATATTATTTGCATTTCCCTATGAAAATAGAAAAGCGGAAGACTCAACAAAAATCGAAAATTTTTTTGTGGGAGGAGGCGAGTCATGGCAGTCTTGCCACAGCCGGGCATGATTTTTCGCACAGGGGGCGGCAGCCACGCACCGGTGTGCCGTCAGGTCATGTCCGGCGCTGCCGTGTTAGCCTGCGGGAATCCACATACCAAGAGCGTCCTCATGTCACCTGAATTCACTCTGCACCGCAGGCGTGCATGCAGCCTTGCCTTGCTGGGGCTGGCCGGGCTGCTGGCCGGTTGCGCCAGCCTGACCGGCCCGCGCACGGTCGACATTCCCCTGCACAAGCTGCAGGCCGGCCTGGAGCGCCGCTTCCCGCTCAGCCACCCCCTGATGGGCCTGTTCGACGTGCGCCTGCAGCGCCCGGCCCTGTCGCTCCAGCCGGAAGCCGACCGGGTGGCGCTGCGGCTGGACGCCTCGGTCTCGCCGCCCTTCGCGCGCGATACCTGGAGCGGCAGCCTGGCCTTCTCGGGCCGTCTCTACGTCGATCCCGGCCGCCCCGCCGTGATGATGGCCGAACCGCGCGTGGACCGGGTGGCGATCGGCGCCACTCCCGAGGCCGAGCGCCAGATCGCGCGCATCGCCAGCTCCCTCATCGATACCGTCGTGCGCGACACCCCGGTCTATACCTTCGATGCGCAGGACCTGCGCTATGCCGGCGTGCAGTTCATTCCGACCCGGATCGAAACCACACGTTCTGGGCTACGCGTCACGCTCGAACCCGCGAACCGCCGCTAAGTCGCATGCTCGCCACGCACATATATGCGTGCGTGCAAAGACTTAGCAATACGTTATTATTTTTGCGCGCACACGCGCCTGTCCGTAAAGGGTGTTGTTCGCATGCCTAATCGGCACGCGAGGATTGCAGAGCCAGTCCAATCGGCGCACACTGGACGGATTGAATGGCACTGAACTGCCGTGGCGCGACCGCGTTGCGGTCCGCGCTTGAGGTTTCTCATGGGCACGATGTTCCGCTGAAGTAATCTTGCTGGACTTCAGTCTGTCGTGTAGGGGGTGGATCTTGGAAACGACACAGGAAAGTTTTCCGGACAATGGGCTGGCTGCCGAGCCAGTGCTGACTGCGGTCGCCGTCGGTACCCCAGGGATGCCGTCGCGAGCGAGCCTGCCTGCGAAAGGATCGTGCTGGTACTGCGAGAAGCCGCTCGACAGCGTACGCCGTTTCTGCGGCAAGAGCTGTGCCGCTTCCTTCGACGAGGAAGCGGAGTTCACACGCTAGTACTCGACAAGAAATAAATGTGATTTTTGGCGAACAGAACCGGAGGTGCGGCTCGCCGATGCGATGCAAGCCGGCGAGTGCGCCGCAGTGCGAGCACTGCAAGCAGGAGTCAACGCAGCAGCGCGCCGGTTATGGAAGTTAAAAACACATTTATTTCGGGGCGAGTACTTAGGCGCTTGCGGCCGCCCTCACGGGGCGTCCAGCACCGATAACGCCCGTTCGTAATCGAAGGCGGCCAGCGCCGACTCCAGTTGCGCCATGCGCGCCGCGCCCAGGTACGCGCGCAGTGGGCCGCGTTTTTCCGCCATGAGATCCTGGGCGCCGCTGTCGCCGAGATCGAGCAGGCTGCGCAAGTGCGCGAGATCGGCTGGCGCCAGCGTCGCATCGCTCGCCGCCGGACCGACGGCGGACGGCGCAAGCAGCAGCGCCACCTCATCGATCACCCGCGCCAACTCCGCTTCCAGCCGCTCGAGCAGCGGCGCATCCGCCGGCGCGCCGGCGCGCAGCAGCTGTTCGACTTCCAGCGCCAGCGCGCGCAGGCAGCGCGCCTCGACCATCGCGGCCGCGCCTTTCAGCGTATGGGCGATGCGGTGCGCCAGCGTGGCGTCGCCGGCGGCCAGCGCTGTGCGCAGGCGCGCGGCGGTGTCGGCGTAGTCGGAACGGAAACGGGCGAGCACGCGCAGGTACATCGCCTCGTCGCCCATCATCCGGTCGCGCCCGGCGGCGCAGTCGAGCGCCGGCATGGCAACCGGGACGTGCGCCTCCGGGGCGGCCGGGGAAGGGGACAGGCTCACCGTGTGGTAAACGACCAGTCGCGGCTCACCGGGCTGCCGTTCACCGTGCCGGAGAAGCTGACGTCGTAGGTGGTGGCCGCGGCCAGCCGCGCCAGCGGAATGATCGCGATGGCGGTGCGCTGCGTGGCGGTGGGCGAGGAATTCACCACCAGCACCTGCAGGTTGGCGCCGCCGCGCGGACGCACGGTGAAGGTCTGCATCGTCAGCGGGGCGTCGATGTTCGCGTGCACGCTGATCGGGTAGCCCACCTCGTTCTGGTTCGGGACCGGATCCGGTTCTTCGGTGTCGCTCATGAAGTTGGGCACCACGCCGGTCTGGCCGTTGAACGGCCAGGTCACGACGGCGTTGGCGGCGATGCCCGGACCGAAGCCGCCGCGGGTTGCGAAGTCGGCGGTGAAGTAGTTGTAGCGCGCGGCGGTGGCGGCGCCGGTGCCGATCTCGCGGAACTTCGGCTCGAACATCACGAAGCGGTGGTAGATCGCGGTGATCAGCTCCTCGGCCATGAAGAAACCGCTGCCGTTGGTGGCGCCGGAGATCACTTCGCCATACGCGTAGCCACTGGCCGGGATGGTGTAGCCGGCCGCGTTCAGGCGGTCCTTCAGGGTGGCGCCGGTGAAGCCGGGCTTGCCCGGAACCTGGTCGTGGCTCATCACGTTGTTGGTGCGCAGGTACTCGGAGTGGCCCAGGGCCGCATTGTTGATCAGGACGTTCTCGGTCACGACCGGCACGCCCAGCTGGGTGCGGCGGTAGTTGATCCAGTTGCGGCCATCGACGGCGATGCTGCCGGTCGCCGTTGGCGCAGCGGCATCCGGCGCGATGTTGGCCGGCGGGGTGAGCGCGACCGGGGGCGCCCCGGCGCCCGCGCTGTCGCTGCCGCCGCCACCGCACGCGACCAGGGTCGAAGCGGCCACCAGCGCGGTGATGAGGGAACGCCAGCGAGGCATATAGCTCATGTTGCAACTCCTGTCAATACTGTGAGACGACGTCACATTCTAGAGCAAAAACCGGCACACGGCTCCAGCGGTGTTGCGCGCTGGCCGGCATATTTCGCCACCCTGTAGAATAAGCCATCGCTCACCTTGCCGAGTCATCAATTGTCAACCAAGCCTACCAGCCGGCAGCGCCTCGCGCGCGCCAAGTTCGCCCTGCCCAGTTTCGTGACCCTGCTGTCGATCGCCTGCGGCTTCGGCAGCATCGTGATCTCGGTCGACAACGCGCACATCGGCTCGCCCGCCGACTATCGCCTGGCGGCGATCCTGCTGGTGCTGGCCGGCGTCTTCGATGCTCTCGACGGCTTCGTGGCGCGCGTCACCAAGACGCAGTCCAGCTTCGGCGTGCAGCTCGACTCGATCGCCGACGTGATGAACTTCGGCTGCGCCCCGGGCCTCCTGCTGTATTGCTACGGGTTTGCGCAGATGGGCGCCGAGCACCCGACCCTGGTGCGCATGGGCGGCCTGGCCTGCTTCGTGTTCGTCACCTGCGGCGCGCTGCGCCTGGCGCGCTTCAACGTCATGGTCGGCCGCACCGACCCGCGCTACTTCGTCGGCATGCCGATCACCGCCGGCGCGGCCTGCGTGGCCTCGGTGGTGGTCGCCTGGCCCGACCCTGCCACCACCACGGCGCAATGCTTCGGCATCATCGCGCTGATGCTCGCGGTGGGCACGCTGATGGTGTCGACCGTCCGCTTCCCGAGCTCGAAGCACCCGCGCGGCAAGGTGATGCTGGCGCTGCTGGCGGCGTGCGCCGTGCTGCTGGCGGTGCTGCAGACGCGCTTCTTCGTGCTGTTCTTCCTGCTGTACGTGTCCGCGACCCTGCTGCTGAACATCGCCTGGCGCATGGGGTGGAAGGGCATCGCCCCGCCGGTCGTCTACGAGGAGTAATCTGGTCCAGTGGACCAGAGTAATCTGGTCCAGTGGACCAGATTACGCGCCGTCAGGCGAATTTGTCGAGCATCGCCGCCAGGTGGGCTGCGCGTGCCCGCGCCTCGTCGAGGTCGGCCGCATTGCCGGACTGGGTCTGGATCGCCCCAGCGAGCAGCTGCACGAAGGAGCGGTCGAGCGCCTTGCGCGCCGCCGCCATCTGCTGGGCCACGGCGTCGACGTCGGACGGCTGCGCGGCCAGCGCGATCAGCTTCTGCACTCCGCGCAGCTGGCCTTCGATGCGCGCCAGCCGGTTCAGCAGGTCCTTCTTCTGCTGCGCGGTGAGGGCGCTGCCCTCCACGATCTTCAACGGGCTCTCGGCCATGGTCGTGCGCCTCCGGCCTTCAGGCCACTTCGTGCCCGCGCGCCGCGCGCAGGATGCGGAACCAGTCGCCGCGCTCGAGCTGGAAGGAGGTGGCGGCCACCGCTTCGCGGATCGCCTCGAAGCGTCCGGTGCCGGTCAGCGGGATCGGGCGGCTCGGCAGCTGCATGATCCAGGCGAACAGCACGCTGGCGAACGGCTTTTCCATGCGCTCGGCAATCTCCTGGATGACCGAGCGGACCTCGGCCGCGCGCGCGTCGCCTGAGGTGAACAGGCGCCCGCCGCCCAGCGGCGACCAGACCATCGGCGCGATGCGCAGGTCCTGCAGGCCGTCGAAGGTCTGGTCGAACATCGGCGCGACGCACATCGGCGAGAACTCGACCTGGTTGGTGGCCAGCGGCACGCGCCGGTTCAGGCATTCGAACTGGTGGCGCGTGAAGTTCGACACGCCCACGTGGCGCACCTTGCCGGCCTGCTGCAGGCGGGTGAAGGCCTCGGCGACCTCGTCGAAGTCCATCAGCGGGTCGGGGCGGTGGATCAGCAGCAGGTCGAGGTGGCTCGTACCCAGCTGGCGCAGCGATTCCTCGGCGGAGGCGATGATGTGGGCGGCGCTGGTGTCGTAGTGCTGGATGCCGTGCTGCGGGCGTTTGCCGGAGACCAGCTTGATGCCGCACTTGCTCACCAGCTCGATGCGCTCGCGGAGCAGAGGCTGGGCGCGCAGGGCTTCGCCGAACACGCCTTCGACGCCGTAGTCGCCGTAGATGTCTGCGTGGTCGAAGGAGGTGACGCCCAGCTCGATGCACTGCTCGATGAAGGCCACGCGCTGCTGGACCGACATGCCCCACTCGTTCATGCGCCACATGCCGGCCACGATGCGGGACAGTGCGGGGCCGCCTTCACGGGTGGCGATGCGCGGGCAGTGCAGGTCGGCGGGGAGCAGGGCGGTCATCGTACGTAGTCGTGTTGGGGGAATTGCACGATTATAGCGGTGCAAGGACACCTTGTTGGAGCGCACGCAAACTTGGCTTCCCGCCTGCGCGGGAATGACGGTTTTGCGCTTGGCTTAAAGATCAAGCATCCCGGATCCGCAACGTAAGCACGTCGTTCCCGCGCAGGCGGGAACCCAATTGCGCAGCGCAGTAAATCGCTTCCCTGCATCCAGAAGCTGGAAAACAAAAAGCCCGCCCGGCTTGCGCACGGACGGGCTTTGTCGTGAACGATCAGCCGTGAATCATTGCATCCACAGGCGCATCGAATCCCAGGCGCGGCCGAAGATGCTGGCTTCCTGCACTTCATCCAGCGTCACCACCGGCAGCGCGATCAGCGGCTTGCCGTCGACCATCATCTTGAGGGTGCCGACCGACGCATTGCGCGCCAGCGGGGCGACCAGCGGGTCCTTGCGTTCCAGGACCGGCTTCATCTTGCCCGCCACGCCCTTCGGCACGGTCACCAGCACGTCGCGGGTGAAGCCGAGCTTCACGGTCGAATCCGAGCCTTTCCATACCGGCACGGTCGATACGGCCTGGCCCTTCGAGTACAGCTTGACGGTGTCGAAGTTCTGGAAGCCCCAGTTCAGCAGCTTCTGGCTTTCCTGGGTGCGCACCGAATCCGAGGCGGTGCCCAGCACCACCGAGATCAGGCGGCGCTGGCCGGCGTTGCCGTTCGGGCGGCGTGCCGAAGCGATCATGCTGTAGCCCGAGGAATCGGTGTGGCCGGTCTTCATGCCGTCCACGGTCGGGTCCAGCCACAGCAGGCGGTTGCGGTTCTGCTGGGTGATCTTGTTGTAGGTGAACTGCTTGATCGAGTCGATCTTGTAGAACTCGGGGAAGTCGCGGATCACGCTGGCCGCCATGATCGACAGGTCGCGCGCGGTCGAGTAGTTGTTCGCGTCCGGCAGGCCGTGCGGGTTGCCCCAGCGCGTGTTCTTCATGCCCAGGCGCTCGGATTCGCGGTTCATCAGGGCGACGAAGGTGCCTTCGTCGCCGGCCACGGCTTCGGCCAGGGCCACCGCGGCGTCGTTGCCCGACTGGATCATCAGGCCGTGCAGCAGGTCGTTGACCGACACCGGGACCTTCGGGTCGATGAACATCTTCGAGCTGCTGGGGTCCACTTTCCAGGCGCGGACCGAGACGTTCACCATCGTGTCCAGGGTCAGGCGCTTGTCGCGCAGCGCGGCGAAGGTCACGTAGGCCGTCATGACCTTGGTGAGGGAAGCCGGCTCGATGCGGGCGTCGGGGGCTTGCGCTGCGATGACCTGGCCGCTCGTCGCGTCGAGCAGCAGCCACGATTTGGCTGCGACGGTCGGCGCAGGCACGGTCTGTGCGCTGGCCGAGGCCATCAGCAGGCTGGCGGCCACGGCCGCTAACAGTTTTTTCATGGGAGTGTTCGCTGTAAAAAAATGCTAATGCAGAAGTGCGCAAGGCAAGACTCGAAAGTATTGCCTCGAAAGAAGGGACTAATTATTGCACAGCGACAGCGTCAAATGTCACGTCAACGCCACATTTCGACGACAAGATTTTTAATGTGGCCGAGCTTGCGGTGGAAAAAGTGATCGGCGCCGGGGATCACGGTCACCGGAATGTCGAGCGGACGCGCCCAGTCGAAGACTTCCTGCAGCGTGATGGTATCGTCAAGTTCGCCGTGGATCAGGATGGTGTCCGCCGGGACCGGCGGCATCGGCCACTTGCCGGCGGCGGTGCCGACCAGCACCAGGCGCTCGGCCGGGCGGCCTTCAAGCGTCAGGCGCTGCTGGAACTGGGCCTGCACGAAGGTGCCGAAGGAGAAACCGGACAGGGCCACCGGCAGGCCCGGGTACTGCTCGGTCATGTGCCGGTACATGAGGTCCATGTCGTCCACCTCGCCGCGGCCGTCGTCGTGCACGCCTTCCGACTCGCCCACGCCGCGGAAGTTGAAGCGCGCGGTGGCATAGCCAAGGGTGACGAAGGTGCGCGCCAGGGTCTGGGCCACCTTGTTCTCCATGGTGCCGCCGTACAGCGGGTGCGGGTGCGCCACCAGCGCGATGCCGCGCGGCTGGCCTTCCGGCAGGTCGAGGATGCATTGCATCTTGCCGGCGTGGCCGTCGAGGGTAAACTTGTGCGAATACTTGTTCATTACGTCTTCAGTACGGGTTTTGCGTTGCTTGCTGGGGGGATCAGATCTTCAGGCGTTCCACGACCTTGCCGCCGATCAGGTGGGTCTCGATGATGTCGTCGATGTCGGCGTTGTCCACGTAGGTGTACCAGGTACCTTCCGGGTAGACCACGAGCACCGGGCCTTCCTCGCAGCGGTCGAGGCAACCGGACTGGTTGACGCGCACCTTGCCTTGGCCATTGAGGCCGAGTTCCTTGATGCGCTTCTTGGCATGCTTCTGCGCCTTCTCGGCGCCGCACTTGCCGCAGCTCTGGCGGGCGTCCTTGCCGTCGCGCTCGTTCATGCAGAAGAAGACGTGGTGCTTGTAAAAAGGTGCGTCGTTGGTGTCGCTCATGTCGCTCATGTCGCTCTCGTCATAGGTGGTCGCCAGCCCTCATGATACGGCAAATGCTCACTGGGCTCCGTCCGCCCCGCCCGCCGCGCCGGGCCGCGGCTCCGGGCGGTTCAGCTGGTGCGAGGGCAGCAGCAGGAACCACAGGGCCAGGAAAGGCCATGTCAGGGAAAGGAACTGGGCCGCGCCGTTAAAGTTCAGGAATTTGCCTTGCACCCAGCCCTGCAGCGTAGAGACGAAATACGGGTTCACCGGCACCGTATTGACCACGATGAGGCTCAGCACCAGCGTCACCACGGCGAGCCGGCGCTGCGCCACCTGGGGTGCGAACACCAGGCCGGCGAGCATGATGATACCGATGATGAAGCCGCCTTCCGCGCCGGGCGTCACCCACACGAAGGCGTTATCGGGCCGGAACAGCAGCGAGCTGGCCAGCGCCTTCACCAGCAGCGCCGTGGCCAGGAAGACCACCATCAGCAGGAAGCGCGGCGCGCTGCGGCGCACCAGGCACATGAGCGTCAGCACGGCGCCGGTCATGCCGCAGGCCGTGATGATGGTCTCGGACAGCCAGTACTGCTCCACCGTCATCGCCTCGCCCGGGCGCAGCAGGTTGACCAGGTCGATGTCGGTATCGAACCAGCGCGACAGCCAGCTTGAAACGATGGGCAGCACCTGGCCGTGGCCGAACAGGTAGCTTTGCGGGTAGATCTGCGCCAGCGGCCACAGGGCCACCAGCACCAGGCCCTGGCTGGCGTAGGGCGCGAACCAGCGGCGCCGCAGCTGGAACAGGCGGCTGCGGTCGAGCAGGCCGGGCGCCCACCAGGCGCCGAGCAGCGCGCCGACCAGGCAGCCGCCGGCATTGGTGACGAGGTCGAGGTTGGACGGCACGCGGCTGGGCAGGAAGTTCTGCACCGTTTCCATCGTGAGCGTCACCAGGATGCCGCCAAGCGCCGCCAGCAGCACCGCCCAGATGCCGCGCACGCGCGGGTAGACCGACAGCACCAGCAGGACCCCGAGCGGCATGTAGCCGACGATATTGACGCCGACGTCGAAGCCGGTCCAGTAGCGTGGCATGACCGTATTGAGGAAGGTGAATACCGGCACCCCGCTATTGCGCCAGCCCGTGAACGGGTACCAGCTGGCGTAGACGATCAGGAGCAGGTAGGCCAGCAGCGCCGCGCGCGCGATCGGCGAGCCGCGTCCTTCGCGCGGGCGTTCGCGCTGCTCGACGGCGACGGTGGGTTCGGTCATCGCTTGCGGGTATCGACCGTCGCCAGCCAGGCCAGGATGTCGGCGGCCACGGCGTCGGTGCTGGCCGCGAGGGCGCGCGCGCCGCCCGGCGCATCGGCGCTCGGCGCCGGCGTGGTGCGCGTAAACGTGCGCTGGTCGAGCAGGCGGTGGTCGTTGAACAGCGAGGCGCGCAGGGTGATCCGGCCTTCGCTCTGGCTCACGCCACTGAAAGCATGGACGAAGTCGTCCACTTCCACGCGCAGCAACGGCACCCCGGTGGAGGCGTCGGTGGCCGACAGCACCTTCATGCCGGATTGCGCCAGGCGCGCCTTGACGCGCTGGGTGAGCATCTGCAGCGGCTCGTTGGCCCAGCGGCTGTTGGCATAGGTGCGGGCCTGCAGCGCGTCGGCGTAGACCAGGCGGTAGAACATGCGCTCGTTCTCCAGCGCCGAGGGGCCGGTGAAGTCCATCACCACCAGCGCCGGCATCGAGGCCGGCGCCGGCGCCGCTCCCTGCAGCGGCGTGGCCGGGCCGAAATCGTAGGTCATGTTTTCCTGGACCTTGTTGCTGGCGCAGCCTGCGAGGACGAGGCTCGAGACGGCGACGGCAAGCAGGGAGCGGATCGGAAAACGGAGCGGATAAGCGGTCACGGTGGTCCTCATTTGGTCGGTGGCACGAAGCCCGGTTCGCCCGGACCCGGCTGGGCGCTCGGGGCGCCGAACAGGATGCTTTGCGGGCGGTCGGACAGCGAGGTGGCGGTGCGCTTGACGGCGCGCAGCGCGCCGCGCGCTTCGTCGGTCATCTCGACGACGTGCGGCAGGGTTTCGCGTTCGAGTACGCTGGTGGCCGACTGCAGCGAACCGACCGCGCCGTTCAGGCGCTCGAGCGGGCCGTCCGGGGCCTGCAGGCGCGTGGCCAGCTGGCCGTAGTTGTCGGCGGTGGCCTGGATGCTGGCGGCGGTCGCGTCGAAGGAGCTCAGGCTGCGGTCGATTTTCGCGGTGAGCGCCGGCAGGCGGTCGATGGTCGGCTCGAGCTTGCGCGGGATGGCGGCATAGGCGTCGGCCGCCTTGCCGATGCTGTCGAACGCGCCGACGATGGTTTGCCGGTTCTCGTCGGTGACCATTTTGGCCAGGCTGTCGGTGATCTGTTCGGTCTTTTCCAGGATGGCCAGGCCGCGCTTTTCCAGGATGTCGAGCAGGCCCGGACGCAGCGGGATACGGGCCGGCTGGTCCTCGCGCACCGCCAGGCGCGGCGAGCCGGTGCGGTCGTCGTCGAGCTGGATGAAGGCGATGCCGGTCACGCCCTGGTAGCCGAGCGAGGCGAAGGTGGTGGTGGTGATCGGCGAATTCTTGTCGACCGACAGCTTGATCAGGATCTGGCCGGTGACGCGCGGATCGAACACGATCTGGTCGACGCGGCCCACTTCCAGGCCGCGGTAGCGCACCGTGGCTTCCGGGTTCAGGCCCGGGATCGACTGGGTGGTGACGATCTCGTAGGGCACCAGCTCGGTGCGGTCGCGGTTGAACCACAGCCCGGCCAGCACGGCCGCGATCACGAGGCCGATCGTGAATACACCTGTCATCAGGGCATACGACCTGTTTTCCATACTCAGTTCTCCGAATCGTTCTGGGCCTGGCGCTCTTCGAGCACTTCCAGCGCCCGCTGGCCGCGCGGGCCCAGGAAAAAGTGTTTGATGAACGGATGCTGGACCCGCAGCACGTCGCAGGCCGGCCCGACCGCCAGCACGTGCTTCTCGGCCAGCACCGCGATGCGCGACGACAGCGCGAACAGCGTGTCGAGGTCGTGCGTGACCATCACCACGGTGAGCTTCAGTTCGCTGTGCAGGGTCTGGATCAGCGACACGAAGGCATCCGACAGGTCGGGGTCGAGGCCCGCGGTGGGTTCGTCCAGGAACAATAACCGCGGTTCGAGCGCGAGGGCGCGCGCCAGGGCCGCGCGCTTGACCATCCCGCCCGACAGGTCGGAGGGCATCTTGTTGGCGTGCTCGGGACCGAGGCCGACCATGTCCATCTTGAGCAGCACGGCGTCGCGGATCACGTCCTCGGGCAGCGAGCGTAGCTCGCGCATCGGGAAGGCGATGTTGTCGAACACGCTCAGGGCCGAGTACAGCGCGCCCTGCTGGAACAGCATGCCCCAGTGGTTGCGCATGTGCTGCAGCTGTTCCGGTGCGGCCTGGCTGATGTCCTCGCCGAACACCTTGACGCAGCCCTCGGAGGGGCGCTCCAGTCCCAGCATCTGGCGCAGCAGCACGGTCTTGCCGGTGCCGGAGCCGCCGACGATGCTGAGGATCTCGCCCGCATAGATGTCGAGGTTCAGGTCCTGGTGCACCACGGTGCGCCCGAAGCGCTTCCACAAATTGCGGATCTCGACCACCGGCGGCCCGACGTCTTCCTCGGGGCGCTTGTTCAGGCGCTGCGGTTCGCGTGGCTTGGTGTGCTGGTTCGTGTCTGCCATCAGAACCCCACGTCGTTGAAGATGATGGCGAACACCGCGTCCGCCAGGATGACCACGGTGATCGCCGTGACCACCGCGGTGGTGGTGCCGCGGCCCAGGCTCTCGGTGTTCGGCTTGATGCGCAGGCCGAAGTGGCAGGACACCAGCGCGATCAGCATGCCGAACACGCAGCCCTTGAGCAGGCCGATGGTGTAGTTCGCCACCGGCACCGCGTCCGGCAGCTTCTGGATGAAGTAGCGGAAGGACAGGCCCAGCTCGACCTTGGCCGAGACCATGCCGCCGATCAGGGCCATGGCGTCGGTCCAGACCACCAGCAAAGGCATCGAGATGGCGAGCGCGATCACCTTGGGCATGATCAGGCGCTGGCCGTGCGAGATGCCCATCACCAGCATGGCGTCGAGCTCCTCGGTCACGCGCATCACGCCCAGCTGCGCGGTGATCGAGGAACCGGAGCGGCCGGCCACCAGGATCGCCGCCAGCAGCGGGCCCAGTTCGCGGATCACGGCCATGCCCAGGATGTCGACGATGTAGATGTCGCCGCCGAACATGCGCAGCTGCTGCGACGACAGGAAGGAGAGCACCACCCCGATCAGGAAGCCGACCATCGCCGTGATGCCGAGCGCCTGGAAGCCGGAATGGTAGATGTTGGCGGAGATCTCGCGCCAGGGCCCGGCCTGCGGGCGGCGCAGGAAGCGGCCGATGTCGAGGATCAACTGGCCGATCAGGCCCACGAAGGCGCGCAGGTGTTCGAAGAAGGACAGCATGCCGCCGCCCAGCACGATCAGCCAGTTCAGCGGGCTCAGCTTGTGGCGCGGCAGCTTGATGGCGCTGGCCTTCTCGATGCGGCCGAACAGTTCTTCGTGCTGCGGGTCGAGCTTGAGGCTCGGAGGACGTTGCTTGCCCCAGGCGTTCCAGAACATCTGGGCGCCGACGTGGTCGAGGCGTTCGATGCCGGACAGGTCCCAGGCGAGGGTGTGCTTGTCTTTCTTGAGCGTGGCCAGGGTGCGGGTGATCCCCTTGAGCACGCCGCGCCGCGTCAGTGTATGTACCTGCCAGACGCCGCTTGCCATGACAGATGGGGCCGCGCCGGTGCCCGAGGCCTGGTCTGGATGCTGGATGGTTAATATTGGCGCATTTTCAATCTGCATTGCGCCAGTGTAAAAGAGAATCGTTATCGCTGCTACACGGTTTCTAACGTAGCGCGCTACGCCGCCAAGTGGCGAACCTGGCGCTCGGGCGCCGCCGCCGCCGGCTTGTGCACGGGGGCCGTATCGAGCTTGCCGGCGTAGTCACGCGCCAGCAGGGCGGCCGCTTCCTCGCGCGTCATGCCGCGCAGCTGCAGCCATTCCTGCACCAGTTTCGCCAGCTTCTCGAGCGCGATGCGGTGGGTCGCGTCGGTCCTGGTGTACATCCAGTCGGAGAATGCCATGAAATTCTCGAACGGGGCCTCGCCCAGCAAGGCGCGCGTGGTGTTGGCGAAGCGGCCGGAGTTGGCGACCAGGTCCCAGTAGCGGGCGAAGCGCACCAGGCGCTGCATGGTGGGGAAGTCGATCCGGTCGGTGGCCAGCACGGTATACGGCGGGTAGGGATCGTAGACCATGCCGAAGGGCTCGGTGTGGCGGATGATCGGGGTGCCGCGCAGGCGCTTGAGGATGCCGAACTGGATCTCCTGGGCTCCCAGCCCGACCAACTGGTCGAAACCGCGGGCGAAGCTGGCCACGTCCTCGCCCGGCAGGCCGGCGATCAGGTCCACGTGTAGGTGGGTCTGCGCGTGTTCGGTCAGCCAGCGGATGTTGTCGGCCGCCTTGGCATTGTCCTGGCGCCGGCTCACCAGGGCCTGTACCTCGGGGTTGAAGCTCTGGATGCCGATCTCGAACTGCAGCGCGCCCGGCGGGAACTTCGCGATCGTCTCCTTCAGGGCTTCCGGCAGATGGTCGGGGACCAGCTCGAAGTGCGCATAGACCGGGTCGTCCGGGTTCTGCGCCAGCTTGTCGAGGAAGAACTGCATGATGCGCAGGCTGGTCTTGACGTTCAGGTTGAAGGTGCGGTCGACGAACTTGAACAGGCGCGCCCCGCGCGCATACAGCGATTCCATCTCGGCCAGAAAAGCGTCGAGCGGGAAGGGCCAGGCGGTCTTGTCCAGCGAGGACAGGCAGAACTCGCACTTGAACGGGCAGCCGCGCGAAGCTTCCACGTACAGGGTGCGGTGGGCGATGTCTTCAATGCCATATAAAGAATAGGGCAGGGCGATCTCCGCCATCGGCGGCTGTACGCCGGCGTGCACCTTCATCAGCGGCTTCGGGCCGTTCAGGATCTCGCCGCACAGCTTGGGGAAGGTGACGTCGCCCCAGCCGGTGACGACGTAGTCGGCCAGGCGCACGATTTCCTGCTCGCCGGTTTCATGCGAGACCTCCGGGCCGCCCAGCACGATGACCAGCTGCGGCGCGACGCGCTTGAGCAGCGCCACCAGCCGGGTGGTTTCCTCGACGTTCCAGATGTAGACGCCCAGCCCGAGGACGCGTGGCCCGTGCGCCAGGATGCGCTCGACCAGGTCGCTGGTCTTGGCGCCGATGACGAATTCCTGGATCCGGGTCTGTTCCTGCAGCGGTCCCATGTTCGCCAGCAGGTAGCGCAGGCCGAGCGAGGCGTGCGTGTAGCGGGCGTTGAGCGTGGAAAGCAGGATGGACATGGCGGCGGACAGGCGGAGTGGAGAACGAGGGCGTCATTTTACTGCGCCCGCGCGTTGTGCCGGCGCCGATATGCATAATGAGTTGCTTTCAAAAAAGATTGGTATCTACAATCAGACACTTCTTTTGAATGGGACTGCCATGCTTCTTACCAATATCGAAACCATCCCCGGCAGGGAGATCGTCGTGTGCCACGGCGTCGTCTCGGGCAGCTCGGTGCGCTCCAAGCACGTCGGGCGCGACATCATGGCCGGCCTGAAGAACATGGTCGGCGGCGAGCTGCGCGGCTATACCGAGTTGCTGGAGGAGTCGCGCGAACAGGCGACCGAGCGCATGAAGGCGCAGGCCGCGCAGCTGGGCGCGAACGCGATCGTCAACGTGCGCTTCTCGACCTCCTCGGTGGCGGCAGGCGCCGCCGAGATCTATGTATACGGCACCGCGGTGACCGTCAGCTGAGATGGAATACCTCATCCTGCTGGCTTTCTGGTCGGTGCCGGTGGTGCTGGGCTACGTGTTCGGCCGCGCCGCCGAGTCGCGCCACTACCGCTCGATCATCGCCAGGGAAAAAGAGCAGCTGCGCCTTCCCGCCACCTCGCTGAAAACCCTGGTGCGCGGCGGGGAGGTGGCGCGCAGCGAACTGGTGACGGGCAGCGTCGTCATTTCGATCGACTATTTCAAGAAGGCGGCGTCGGCACTGCGTTCGCTGGTGGGCGGTCCGGTCAAGTCCTATGAAACCCTGCTCGACCGCGCCAAGCGCGAGGCGGTCCTGCGCCTGAAGGAAAGCTGCCCGGAAGCCGACGAGATCGTCAACCTGCGCCTCGAAACCCTGCCGCTGACCGGCAGCCAGCGCAACCAGGTGATGGGCGTCGAAGTGCTGGCCTACGGTACCGCCATCTATTACGCGGCCGGCGCCGGCGAGGCATGAAGTACCGAGGCGCGCTGCCCCAGCATAACGACAATATCTCGCACGAACACCCGCTGAAGGATTTCCTGCTGATCCTGCTGGCGTTGTCGCTGGCGGTGCTGGCGGGAATCTGGGCCGCGGGCCTGCTGGTGGACCGGGTGGTCGACGGAATGGGACCGGAGACGGAAGCGCGCCTCATCGGGCTGCTCGCGCCGCCGCTGCCGCCTACCCGGGCCGAGGCCGCCCCGCGCGAAGTATGGCTGCAGTCGCAGGTCGATGCGCTGCGCCGCTGCGCCGGCATCTCCAGCCCGGTAACGGTACGCCTGGTGGCGTCCGATCAAGCCAACGCCGTGGTCCTGCCGGGCGGCGCCGTGATGGTCTACGCAGGCCTGCTCGAGCGGCTCGAGTCGGAAAACGGCCTGGCTTTCGTGCTTGCCCATGAACTTTCCCACCTCGTCCACCGCGACCACCTGCGCGCCGTCGGGCGCAGCCTGGTCGTGATCGCCGCGGCGACCGTGCTGACCGGGGACGGCTCGTGGGCCGCAGGGGTGCTGGCGCCGGCCCAGCACCTGGGCGAAACCAGTCATTCGCGCGAGCGCGAGTCGCAGGCCGATGCAAAAGCGCTGCAGATCCTCCAGTGCCGTTATGGGCACGTCGGGGGCGCCACCGAATTCTTCGAGGCCATCCGCAAGCGCGACGGCGACGCGCCGGCCTTGGCCCACTACCTGGCCTCGCATCCCTCGATGGCGGCCCGCATCGCGTCGCTGCGGCACGCGATGCGCCAGGCCGGCCTGCGGTCCGGCCCGGTCCTGCCCCTGCCGCGCTGAGCGAAGGCCGGGCCCTCAAAAACAAAAAGCCGCCGCGGCTTGCGCCGGGCGGCTCCTTGTCGAGGTACCGGAATTACTTGGTGACGGTACGGGTGCCGACCACTTCGATGGTCACGCGGCGGTTCTTGGCGCGGCCTTCGGCGGTGCTGTTGTCGGCGACCGGCTGGGTCTCGCCCTTGCCTTCGGTGTACAGGCGGGCAGGATCCAGGCCTTTCGAGACCATGTAGGCCTTGACGGCTTCGGCGCGGCGCAGCGACAGCTTCTCGTTGTAGGCGTCGGTGCCGACCGAGTCGGTGTGGCCGACGGCGATCATGACTTCGGTGTTCAGGCCTTCCAGCTTCGACATGAACTCGTCCAGGGCCGCCTTGCCTTCCGGCTTGACGATCGCCTTGTCGAAGTCGAACAGGGCTTCAGCCGCGATCGAGACCTTTTCCGAGGTCGGGACCGGTTCCGGTGCCGGTGCCGGTGCGACGACCGGTGCCGGTGCCGGCGCCGGTTCCGGTGCCGCGACCGGGGCCGGAGCGACGTAGGCTGCCTTGACCGGGCGGCCGAACTTCCAGACCAGGCTCACGGTGGCGGTGTCGATGTCGCCGCGGTTCTGGACCGCGTCGGTCACGCGATAGCGTTCCACTTCGCCGCGCAGTGCCATGTTTTCGTTCAGCGCGTACTCCAGGCCCACGCCGTATTTGCCGTGGCGACGGCCTTCGTTCGGCGGGTTGGCGACGGTCACGGCATCCAGGCGGCTGCCGTTGAAGCGGGTGGTGGCGCGGGTGTACTGGACACCGCCGCGTGCCAGGAAGGTCAGGCGCTCGGTCAGCGGCAGGCGGCCGACCAGGTCGAGGTTCACGCCGCGGAACTTGGTTTCGCCGTTCAGGTTGCCACGGTTGGTCCAGGCTTCGAAGTCGAAGTTTTCCAGTTCGAAGTAACCGGCTTCGATGGCGAAGTAGCGGTTCAGTTGCTTACCGACGAACAGCTTCCAGGTGACGTCGCGGTCATCGGTGTTGAAGCTGCTCAGGGTCGAGCCGTTCGAGTTCAGGGTGCGCTGCAGCGCGCTCTGGTCGATGTCGGCGCGCGAGCGTCCAGCGCCCACGCCTGCGTACCAGGCGCTGTTGGCCCAGTCCGGATTCACGTAAGCCGTTTCGGCTTGTGCGGTCTGCTGGGGGGCTGCGTCCTGCGGTGCCGCGTGGGCGTTCACCATGGTTGCGCAGGCCAGTGCGATCAGTGCGGCGAGTTTGTTGGATGCTTTCATTGTTCTGTTTTCTTCAATAAATACATTGGTCTGTTACCGGGGCCTCAAAGGCTCGGCTCTCGGGGAAATGCAGTCCGAAGTATTACCTTTTGGCATCTTGCGTACTGTTCGCTATCTCGCATAAGAAAAATATTCTCGAAATAACAACACTTCGGATATGCCTCACGCTTAATAGCTCATTTACTGCTGAACCCATCACTTTCACCAGTATGCATAGCGCAAGGAATTGTTTAGAGTTCAACTGTGCGATTTTAACATTTACTGTCGCGTGCCGCCGGCCGCAGAAAGCGCCTGACCATGCCAAGCCCGAGTTCCCCCGTCTTTTCCCGCGCCTGCCTATGGGGCGCGGCGTTCGCCGCCACGCTGGCGCTGGGCGCCTGCAGCAGCGACAAGGACGAGGGCGCAGCCCCGGCCCCGCCGCCGGTACAGACCGCCGCGCGCATCCAGGTCGAGGTCGCGCGCACCACCCACGGCATACCGCACGTGCGCGCCGAGGACTACCGCAGCCTGGCCTACGGGCTGGCCTATGCCTATGCCCAGGACAACGTCTGCATGTTCGCCGACTCGGTGCTGACCGTGCGCGGCGAGCGTTCGTTGTTCTTCGGCGCCGAGGCACGGCCGCGCCAGCGCACCGGCGACGAGTACGGCGGCGGCAGCGGGTTCATGGACCTGAACAACGAAGAAAGCGATTTCTTCTTCAAGGGCTATCTCGACATCGAGCAGCTGCGCGCCAACTACGCCGCCGGCACGGCCGAACCACGCCAGCTGCTCGAGGGCTTCGTCGAGGGCTACAACCGCTACCTGAAGGACTACGCCGGCAAGCTGCCGGCCGCCTGCGCCGACGACAAGTGGGTGCGTCCGCTCACGCTCGACGACATGTACCTGGTGGTGGCGGAAAAGGCGCTGCACGCGTCCGGCCAGGCCTTCGCCAGGGACTTCGTCGCCGCCGGCCGCGTCCCGGGCGCCACGGTGAGCCTGGCCAGGGCGGCGCCGCGCAAGATCGATGCGTCCACGCTGGTGGCGCAGCTCGACAAGCTCAATCGCCAGGGCTTTGGCAGCAATGCCCTGGCGGTCGGCAAGGACCTGTCGGCCAACGGGCGCGGCCTGCTGCTCGGGAATCCGCACTATCCGTGGACCACCGCCGACCGCTTCTACCAGGCCCACCTGACCGTGCCGGGGCGCTACGATGCGATGGGCGTGATCATCGGCGGCGTGCCGGCGGTCGTCATCGGCTTCAACAAGGATGTCGCCTGGAGCCATACCGTTACCTTCGCCTACCACTTCACCACCTTCCGGCTGGCGCTCGACCCCACCGACCCGACCGGCACCACCTATTTATATGACGGCGAGCGCCGCAAGATGACCTCCAAGACGGTCACCGTCGACGCGCTGCTGCCGGACGGCCTGGTGGGCCGGCGTAGCAAGACCTTCTACTTCAGCCACCAGGGCGCCGTCATCAATCGGGCGGCCGCGGGCATGACCTGGACCGCCAGCGCCGCCTACGTGCTGGGCGACCCGAACCGCTACAACACCCGCATGCTCGAGCAGTGGCTGGGCATCGGCACGGCTGGCAGCGTGCGCGCGCTGAAGGATTCGCTCGACAAGGTGGTGGGCCTGCCGTGGGTGAACACGGTCGCGGCCGATCGCGAGGGCAATGCGCTGTATGCGGACGCCAGCGTGGTGCCGCATATGAATGCCGACAAGTTCGTGAACGGCTGCCTGCTGGTGCAGGCGGCGCTCATGTTCGACGGCTCGCGCAGCAGCTGCGCCTGGGGGCAGGATGCAGGCGCGCCGCCGGGCATCTACGCGCCGGCGAAGGCGCCGTGGATGCTGCGCACCGACTACGTCGGCAATTCGAACGACAGCTATTGGCTGACCAATCCGAAGGCCTTGCTCACCGGTCCGGCGCCGCTGGGCTTCTCGCCACTGTATGGACGCACCGGCGTCGAGCAAAGCCTGCGCACCCGCATCAGCTTTCGCCAGCTGGAAGACCTGCTGGCGCAGCGCAGCAAGCTGAACCTGGCCGACATGCAGGCGCTGGCCTATTCGAACCGCGTGTATGCGGCCGAGCTGGTGCTGCCGGAACTGCTGCCTGCGTGCGCGGCGCTGAGCAACGAGCTTTCAAACAAGGCCTGCAACGTGCTGCAGGCCTGGGACCGCCGCGCCAACGTCGACAGCCGCGGCGCGGTGCTGTTCCGCGAATTCTGGAGCGTGGCGTCAAGCATTCCGAACAAGTGGGCGAACCCCTTCAATCCAGCCGATCCGGTGAATACGCCCAATGGCGTGGCGCCGGCGGCGATGCCGGCGATGCTGGCAGCCCTGCGGGGCGCGGCCGAAAAACTGCAATCGCTCGGCATTCCGCTCGATGCGCGGCTGGGCGACTACCAGGTGGAGCCCCGCAACGGCGTGCGCATCGCGCTGCACGGCGGGAACGGCAACCAGGAAGGCACCTACAGCTCCCTGACGATGCGCACCGGCCTGACCGCCAACGGCTACGTCGGCGCCCACTGGGGGCAAAGCTACATCCAGACCGTCGGCTTCGACGAGCAGGGGCCGGTGGCGCAAGGGGTGCTGACCTATGGGCAATCGACCGATCCCAAGTCGCCCTGGTATGCGGACCAGACCCAGGTGTACTCGCGCAAGGAGTGGCCGACGCTACCGTTCACGCAGGAGAGGATCAGGGCCGATCCGAATTACGCGACGATGAGCCTGCGCGAGTAGGTTAACTTAAGCCAGCCTGAAATTCTCTCAAAAACTCACGCCTGGCCCTTGCGCATCGGGGGCCGGCTTTGCTATAGTTTGTGTCTTCCAACGCTGCTTCGGTTCGCAAGAACGAAGACCAGCGAAAGAAAAAGAGGGGCTTGACGATAAACGCAGAACACCGCATAATCTCGCTTCTCTGCTGCTGACGAACACAACGCTTCGCACGGTGCAGCAAGGTAGTACAGAACACTGGTTCTTTAACAATCAACAGTCGATAAGTGTGGGCGTTTGATGAAGGTGCCGCTGGCTTCGGTCAGTGATTACTTAAATTATCAAATGTTCACAAAAAAGAAATACGTTGC